>NZ_JAYUPA010000806.1:0-3272 GCF_043760365.1 Armatimonas sp. | reverse complement strand
AGCCCATCTCGGTCTACGATCCCAAGTCTAAGGGAGCGCTGGCCTATGAAAGTATCGCAAAGGAGTTGATAGCGCATGTCGAGCGGAAAACGGGTGCTGGGGAGGGGTCTGGCCGATCTGATTCCCGTTGGTGGCGGCGCCGCTAATGTTTTAGGGGTGGGGCACGAGGGAGGTCTCCCGCTCAGTGCAGCGGGGCAGGAAATCCCTATCGCAAGTCTCCACGCCAATCCGAATCAGCCACGAACGCACTTCGATGAGGGCGCTCTGGAGGAGCTCGCCAACTCCATTCGGGCAAATGGCATTCTGCAGCCGATTCTGGTCCGACCTCGCATCGCGGGCGGGTATGAGATCGTCGCCGGGGAGCGTCGGTACCGGGCAGCACTGCGGGCTGGCCTCGTCAAGGTTCCGGTCGTCATTCGCGAGCTCTCTGATGAGGACACACTCGCCCTTGCCCTTATTGAGAACCTCATTCGTGAGGATATTGGCCCCATGGAGACTTCCCGGGCGTTCCGGCGGCTCATGGATGACTTTGGCTGGACCCAGGAGGAGATGGGGCAGCGGGTTGGCAAGAGCCGCCCGGCAATTGCCAACTCTCTGCGCCTCCTCGAGCTTCCGACTCCTATCCAGGAGAGCCTGGAGAGAGGCGCTCTTACCGAGGGGCACGCACGCGCCCTTCTAGGTGATCGCAAGAGTCGCCTCGACGGTGCATTCCAGAAGCGCCAGCAGGATGTTTTTCGGCAAGCGGTCGGCAAGGGATTAACCGTCCGTGATGTCGAGCGCATGATGGCTCCAGCAGCCCCTAGTGCATCGTCCGCCACAGCCAAGACAACCTCCGCCGACTGGACAGCACTGGAAGACCGCCTGCGAACAGCCCTAGGCACGCGTGTGCGTCTCACGGGCAGCGAGGAAAAAGGCAAGATCGAGGTGGAGTTCTTTTCGGCAGAGGAGCTTGAGGGTCTCTTGCTCCGTTTTGACCCACCCGCTCCCCCCACGAGTGCCCCGACAAGCCAAAAGCAGACAAATAATCCCATTTCAGGGCTCCTGGGGACACGTCGCCCTCTCTAGGGCATGTTTCACGTGAAACATTCCTGATGGAGTTACGCACTGAGGGGCTAAGTGTAGCCCCAATCCTCAAGGAGATTTCGGTGGCTATCCCAAAAGGGAAGCTTACCGGAATCATCGGCCCCAACGGAGCAGGAAAGACAACACTGCTCCGTTGCTTGGCCGGAGAGATCCGTTCCCAAAAGGATGCAGTTACCCTGGGAGATATAGACATCTCCACCTGGCGGGCACGAGAGCGGGCGAAGTACGTCGCCTATCTCCCACAAACCACCGTCTTCGCCTTCGCTTTCACCACACAGGAGTTAGTCGGGCTCCATGCGGCGTCTCCGAGTAGTCTCCAGGAAGCACTGGACACGCTGGAGCTGAACGCGCTGGCCAGACGCTCGCTCTTGAGCCTCTCGGGAGGCGAGCGCCAACGCGTCGCAATTGCCCGAGCTCTTGCCCAGCAAACACCGTTTCTGCTGCTGGATGAGCCACTCACACACCTAGACCTGCACTACCAGAACCGACTTCTGGAATTCCTGAAACAACGAACCCAGAGCGGCACAACGATTGTTGTCGTCCTCCATGATCTGAGACAAGCACAGCACTGGTGTGATCACTTGATCGTTCTCTCCGAGGGGCAGGTGCGGACACAAGGAACTCCCGAACAAACTCTAACACCAGAGAACCTCAGTAATATCTTTAGGATCGCCTCGGATGCGATTCATTAACAGGAGCTTAACAAAACTGTGGATATATTTGATACACTAGGCTCAGAGTGGCAAAATCAAAACAACCTTTTGAGGAAGATCTCAAGGAGCTACGCCGTACTCTTCTCGAGATGGGGGTGGCCGCCGAGGAGATGGTAGGGGATTCCGTGACGGCACTGATACGCCAGAATATGGATATCGCCGATGCTGTGATCGCACGCGATGCCCTTGTGGATCGCTTGGAGCGCGATGTCGAAGCACACTGTCTACGTCTCCTGGCCAACAAGTCAGCATCAGGCAGCGAGTTGCGCCATATCACTGCCGCCTTACGGGTAGCCATTGATCTGGAGCGAATCGCAGACCACGCGGTAGATGTAGCCGAGACGACAAAACGTCTGGGAGCAGAGGCGATCTATAAACCTCTCGTGGATATCCCTCATTTTGCGGAAATCGCACAGACCATGCTCCGCATGACTTTGGATGCCTTTGTCCGGCGAGATCGCAAGCAGGCTCCTGAGCTAATCGCAGCCGATGATGAGGCGGATGCACTCTACAAGCACATGCGACTTGAGTTGAAGACAATTCTTGAAACCGATCCACACTCCGTTGCTCAGGCGATCTCGCTACTCTTTGTGGCACACTACCTGGAGCGGATCTGCGATCACTGCACCAATATCGCCGAGCAGGTAGGGATAGCCTCATGACCGATCCGGCTGTCGATCCCATTGCTGATCCGACGGAGGAGCTCATCGAGACTTTCCTCGAAGGAGCCCCACGTGCGGAGACCTGGGGGGCACTGCGCCACGCCCTAGAGCTACGCCTGGAAGCTGCCCAGACAGAAAAAGAAATTCAGACCCTGCACCAGCAGATAGCAGCGCTCGCTCAGGAAGAAGCGATCACGCGCTTTGTCGAGGACTCAATTCGTGTCACAGCCGTGCGACCGCGTGGGGGTGAGTTCGCCTTCGATGACGATGAATTCGAAGACTAGCTCCTAAATCCAACGGTTTTGCGGTATAACCAGGCATGGGTTGCTTGAAGGGGATCTTTTTTGACCTTGACGACACACTGATCAGCACGAGCGCGGCGATGCATGCTGCGCTGCTGGCAACTCTTCCTCTCCTTCCCAAGCAGAATCTCCAGACCCTCACCGCTGCCCTCACCAGCTCCTACCAAACACTCTGGGGCTACGGTACTCCCGGCTATACGGCCCTGAAAACAATCTCAACGCCCGAGCTTCGTCGCCTCCTCACCCATGAAGCTCTCAGCCGCCTGGGGATCCAGGAGGAGGCTTTAACACTGGCGATGGTGGAGCGTTATGCCCAAGCGGAGAAAGTGGCACTGCAGCCACTGCCCGGTGTACAAGAGACCCTCGAAAAACTACAGCCACACTTTCAACTGGGGATTATTACCAATGGCCCATCACATATACAGCGAGAAAAACTCGCTCAGGCCGGGCTGACAGCCTACTTCAGTGTAGTTATCGCGGACGCTGACTTTGGGGCTCCTAAACCCGATCCA
>NZ_JAYUPA010000805.1:0-3277 GCF_043760365.1 Armatimonas sp. | reverse complement strand
ATCCCGCACGCGCCGCTAAGTCGCCGTCGCCCGTCGCATCAATAAAGACACTGGCTTTTGCGACAGAGAGTCCTGCTTTGTTGGCAAGCACAATCGCTTCCAGCCGCTCTGTGTTCTGCTGGACGGCAGGGACAAATGTGTGAAAGAGCACCGTGACGCCCGCCGCGTCGCAGAGCTCGTCGTAGAGGCGCTTGAGGAGCTCCACGTCAATAGGCACCCAGTCCATACGTCCGTTATCCTGCGGTTTGTGGTAGGAGTCGGGGTGGGGAAGGCGGTGGCCTAGGCGGCGCTGGTGCTCGGTCATTACTTCCCAGCCGATGCCGCGCACAATCGCCTTGGTGCGGTCCGAGAACGGCGCAAACGCGGGCACTTGCATCGCTGTGGCCGAGCCGCCTAAGAAACCCATGCGCTCGATGAGAAGCACGCTCGCTCCATTGCGTGCTGCGCTCAGCGCCGCCGCGACTCCCGTGGGGCCGCCGCCGACCACACAAACATCGGTCTCAAAGGCAAGAGGATAATCTTGTTTCACCTGCTAACGCCGAGGCTTGGCCTTACGACTTTTTTCAGTAGTCGAAGGTGTTGATGGCAATCGTTTTTCAGGAGATTCTTTAGAATCAATTTGCGGATCAGTATTTTTGCTTTTCTTTTCTGATAGCTCTTTTTGTTGAGATATTTTTCCAATTACAAAAACACCAGCTAGACCAAGAACTGTACTACTTCCTAAAACTGTTGCAACAGCAGCTTGGCCAATATAAGCACAAAATCCACTTGTTATTAAACATAATGTCGCTATGTACAATCCTGCTTGAATACCTTGTTTAGAGCGTTCAATATTGCTTTTCGTAACTAAAAGTTCTAGTTGTTGACGATGTGTTGATTGTTGTTCTGCCATTCCTATAATTCTATCGGCTGCATCTGGTGTAGCATCATTATAGCGAATTAATACTTCAGGGGGAGGCAGTGGGCCAGAGAAGAAGGATGAACGAGAAGCGATAAGAGCGACACTCGCTTGATCTTGTTCAACAATACGCCCCTCCAGTATCTCTCCTGGAGGGGCATTCTTAGAGGACTGAGGAAGCACCTCTTCATTTTTTTGAAGATCGCTCATGATTATCAGCTTTCTGATACTGATTTACTGCCGAAGCCATGTCAGCACCAACGACTTGCCAATCGGATTGCATCGCTCTGGCATCCGCATCCTCAGGAGTGCTAGAGGCATTGTATGCATTGAATGTATTGCCAATATCTAGTATCCGGCTCAGCCCCTCAATGCAAGAGGGGGTTGACCAGAGGAACCCGGTCATTACAAGACTCATGCTTTTTCGGTTCATAACCTCTACCTTTTGTAGGCAGTCCTTGCCTGCCATATTCATGTCGGCGGCCTCATATGAGACCTGCTACCTAGTACTCTAAAACTCTTTACTTTAGTTCCTGGCGGCAACAACCCGCTCTGTCGGGCATTCGGCTAGACGCGTATTCTACCAAATATACTACTACTTTACCAGAGTCACCGGAAACACTGGACGCTACTATATCTTTGTCGGTGTATGCTTTGCTAAACTTCAGAAGGTGTGACTCCCGTAGGGCCGCCGCCGACCACGCAAACTTCTACGTCAAAGGCAATGGGAAGAGTATCGAAAAAGTGGGACATTTGCCCTACAATATAACCCATGATAAGCGAGAGTGATCTTCTGAGAAGTGTAGGGGCAACGGTATTTGCGCGAGGGGAGAGCTACTACAAGAGTGGCTCCGTGCGAAATGCCACGCACCAGGAGCGGATGCTCACGGCACAGGTGAAGGGAACGCAGCGCAGGCCCTACGCCGTGACGATTACCTTTACCGCTGGAGACGAGGTGGACAGTGCGCAGTGTAGTTGCCCCTATGCAGAGGAGTGGAGCGGTTGGTGCAAGCACATTGTCGCCGCTCTCCTTGTGGCGTTGCGCGAGAAAAAACAAGTGACTACGGGGAAAGCAGCTATTTCAGTCAATGTCGCGGAGATTTTAAGGGATGTGGAAGCTGTCTTTGAGGCGCTGGAAGCAGACCCCTACGGTGAAGACACCAGTGTGCTGGATGAGGCGCTGACAGAGTACACGCAGAAGGCTCAGGAATACTTTGCACAACAGAACAGTGATGGGGCTCTGGCACTGCTGGAGACGTTTCTGATTGCCTTTTTGGCGGGCCTCGATGAGTTTGAGTACGACTACGACGAAGCCTGCGACTTTGAGTCCTTGAGCATGGCGCTTGGGGCGGCGCTCTTGCGAGCGAACTTGAGCGAGTCACAGAAACAGAGCTGGCTAAAGGCGGTCGAGAGCTGGCATGAGGAGACAGTGGCGTTTCTGGTGCCGCTCGATATCTTGCGTAATGCACCCAATCAACTTGATCCCCTTAAGCGCGAGGAACGAGAGACCACCAAGGTGCGCTGTGCGTGGCTGGCGGAGCAGAAAAAGTGGGACGAGGCGCTGATTCTTGCGACACTGACTAACTGGAAGGCGCAGCAGGCGTACTCTTTGATTGCGCTGGGGCGGCGCAGTGAGGCGGAGCCGCTGATCCAGAAAAGCGCTCCTGAGATCCATGCCGACGAGGCATTGTCCCTGGTGGAAGCGCTCCAAAAAACAGATTCGGTCGCCGCTCTGCGTATCGGGCGGCTGCTCCTGCCCTACCGGCTGGTTCCTGATGAGTCGGGGCTTTGCGACTACGAGTACGAGGGCGGCGATCTTCAGGTACAGCAGCTTGCTCGGCTGGTACAGGCGCTTGCTACCGCGCAGAGCGTCCCCGAGGGCATCATTGAGGCGCTGCACGCACTGCTGCTGGCCGGGCCAACTCTGCCGCTCTGGAAGGAGTACGCCGCGCTAGCCACACCGGATGCCCAGAGTCGGCTCCTGCAGCGGCTGGCAAAGACACGGCAGATCACTCAGGGAGTCATTGAGATTCTGCTGGCGGGTCAGAGCTGGAGTGCTGCCTGGAGCGCCGCCCAGCGCTGCTACGCGCCCGGGCTCAAGGGGCAGGTCGCCAATTCGGTGGTGGCCTATATTCCTAGCGAAGTGCGCGACTACGCCCGCAAGCTCGCCGATCCCATCATGAACAATAACAAGGCCAGTGAGTACGAGATAGCCGCATTCTGGCTGGCACGGGAGCGCGATGCGGATATCGCCCTCGGGCAGGGCAAGCGCTGGAACGAGCGGCTTGCGCTACTACGTCAGCAAAACGCTCGTAAGTACAAGCTCATGCCGCTGCTCAACGCGCTGGCGAGTGCCCCCGAGGACGAGACACCGCCCCC
>NZ_JAYUPA010000804.1:0-28468 GCF_043760365.1 Armatimonas sp. | reverse complement strand
GCCCACGAGGAGCGCATCGGCGAGGCAATGGCCGGTGCCATTCGCAGTGCCGGGGTACTCGCTCAGTGGATGCCGCTTAACTTGGATGCGAGTGGGGCGACAGTCTTGGTAAATGCATAAGCTCTGATAACTTCAGGCGCATCGTGACAATGTAAGGCGGCTGATCTTGAGTCCAGTGCCCGTAGGTCGTCGTCACAATCGTTCCATCCCGCAAGCAGAGCACGCCGGGGTAGGCACAATCAGAGCCGTTCGTATTGTCCATGAGCCGCACGCGGTATTGCCCCTCACTGCCCGTCAGAATATCGTCGTAGGTACCTACCCAGGCAACCCAGTCGCCTTTGGTTGGAGATTCGTGGCACATATCTCTAAAGGAGATAAAGAGCCGTCCATCAGGCGCATAGACTCCTGTGTGTCGGTCGCCGGTGAGTGCGCCGGGGAGCTCACGGGGCTTGCTCCACGTGACACCTTCATTATCCGAGAAGATCACATGGGAGTTGTGCTTGCGGGAGTTCTCACGTAGCAAGACTGCGAGCTGTTTCCCATCGGGCGAGCGCAGTATCCCTGGCTCGCAGAGGTGCGCCTCGGGCAGGTGTGCAATCACGGTTGGGTTGCTCCAAGTCACGCCCCCATCGGCAGAGCGTACGGAGTAGACATGAAATTTCCCCGTCGCCTTCCCGGAGTTTGCAAAGAAGCGGCCATCGTCGTGAAAGAGCGCCAGGTAGTCGCCATGGGCAAGCCGCACCATCGCGCCCATCGGGACAATGCCGCCGTACTCGCCAATCGGGGCTAGCGCACTCCAGGTTGCGCCCTCGTCCTCGGAGATCGCTTGACGCACGGGGTAGAGCCCACAGAGCAGCAAGATGCGTTTCTTACCATTTTTATCTTTTGTGCGAAACAGCGTCGGGCACTCCTGGCTCGTCACCCAGTTTTGGGGGGTCGGCAGACGCTCACCCCAGGTCTTGCCGCCGTCAAAGCTCTTCTTGTAGACAATTGGGCCCTTGCCATGCCCTTTGGGATAGACACAGAGGATCGTCTTTTTATCGTCGAGCAGTACCGTGGTCGGGTGCCCCAGATACTGCCCCGGTTCGCGATCCACTAAGAACTGGCGCTCTTTTTGTGTCGAGAGGTCAATGAGTGGGATAGAGTACCCCCGTGAAACTTGCATGGCTCTAAATTCCCTATTGTGGTACGCTTTCCCTATGATGCAACGACGAAGTTTTCTGACACTGGGTAGCTTGCTACTCACGACGCCTGGGGCGTTTGCCCAGGAACTCTCCCGTACCCCTAAGCAGACCGAGGGGCCGTTCTACCCCGACAAGCTCCCGCTTGATACGGACAACGATCTCTTGCAGGTCAACGACACACTCACGTCTGCCGTAGGGGCTGTCACCTACCTGTCCGGGCGAATTTTAGATAGCCGCGGCAACCCCATTCGCAATGCCACGGTCGAGATCTGGCAGTGCGACAACAACGGGGTCTACCTGCACACTGCCGACAGTGGGCCAAAGAAAGACAAGCAGGACAAGAACTTCCAGGGCTTCGGGCGCTTCATCACAGGATCCACGGGTGAGTATCTGTTCCGCACGATCAAGCCGGTTCCGTACCCAGGGCGCACACCGCACATTCATGTGGCCGTGAAGCTCAAGGGCAAAGAGAAGTTTGTCACTCAGTGCTACATTGCGGGGGAGGCGCAGAACGAGAAAGATGGTGTGCTAAAGGGAATTGTGGAGGCGCAGCGTAAGCTGCTTTTAGCTGAGTTTAAGCCGCTGAAGGGCTCCAAGATCGGGGAGCTCACGGCGGGCTTTGATATCGTGCTGGGCATCACTCCCGACGCGTAAGCGCCAATTTCAATCGGCGCTTGTGCGAAACTGCTTGTGATACAGCTCCGCGTAGAGCCCGTTCTGAGCGAGAAGCGCTTCGTGTGGCCCCACTTCCACCACGCGGCCTTGCTCTAAAACGACGATCTTATCGCACGTTCGGATCGTGGAGAGCCGATGCGCGATAATCAGCGCAGTTCGGTTCTGCAGCAGGGTCTCCAGCGCCTCCTGGATCAGCGCTTCCGACGTCGCATCCAGGCTGCTCGTGGCTTCGTCTAGGATCAAGAGCTGTGGGTTTTTAAGCAAAGCGCGCGCAATAGAGAGTCGCTGACGCTCACCACCGGAGAGCCGAAACGCGCGCTCACCCACGATGGTGTCGTACCCGTCGGGGAGAGTGGAGAGAAACTCGTGGATGTGGGCGGACTTGGCGGCGGCGATCAGCTGCTCGTCGGTGGCATCGGGGCGAGCGTAGAGTAGGTTCTGCCGGACGGTGGCATGGAACAAAAATGTCTCCTGGGTCACCATCCCGAGCCGTGCTCGCAAACTTTCAAGAGAGATTTCTCGTAGATCTAAGCCGTCGAGCGTGATCTTGCCCTCGGTGGGGTCAAAGAAGCGCGGTAGCAAGTAGGTGATGGTCGTCTTTCCCGCGCCACTTGGCCCCACCAGTGCCACGCGCTCGCCGGGGGCAATCGTGAACGAGAGATTCGAGAGCGCGGGCGTCGCGGCACTGGGATAAGAGAACCCGACATCCTCAAAGCGCACCTCGCCGCGTGTCTGTGTGAGCGTTTTGGCTCTTGGCGCATCGGCGATCTCTGGGGCTTGGTCGAGTAGTGAGAAGATGCGCTCAAAGATCGCCAGGGCGCCTTGCACATCCACATAAACATTTGCTAGGTTTGCCAGCGGGCGGTAGAGGTTCGCTAGATACGCCACGATTGCTATGATGCTTCCTAGGGTCAGCCGACCGCTCAGCGCCTCCATTCCACCAAAGAGATAGATCAGAGCGGGGCCCGCCACGGAGAAAATGCTCAGGCTCATGAACAGCCAGCGCCCCGCCAGAGTTTGTCGTAGATTGAGAGACTTCACGCGCTGCGTGAGTTTCTCAAAGGCGCTCGCATCGGGCTTGGCCTGGCCGTAGAGCTGGGTGAGAAGCATCCCGCCCACATGCAGGCGCTCCTGCACAAAAGCCAGCAAATCCGCCTGCGTCTCCTGCGCCTCAGTGGCGAGCCTGCGCCGTAGCTTCCCCACCAGCTTGGTGGGCAGGTAGAGGCCCGGCACGACGATCAACGCCACAAAGGCCAGCTTCGGGTTCATCCCAAAGATCACGATAATGGTCGCAATCACAGTCAGCAAGTTATTGGCAATGCTAATCACGGTGCCCGTTGCCACGCCCTGTACTGCCCCGACATCACTGCTCACCCGTGCCACAATCTCCCCTGCCCGGGTATTCGTGTAGTAGCTCAGTGACATCTGCTGGAGGCGCAAAAATAAGCGATTGCGAAGATCGTAGAGTAGTCCCTCGCCGACTTGGGCGCTCAGAAAGCTCTGCAAAACCCCAAGCAGGCCCATCAGAATATTGACTCCGAGGATCCCTCCAACCAGCCAGAAGAGGAGCGGAAGCTGGTGCCTGGGAATCGCGTCGTCGAGAATCCCGCGCACCAAAAGCGGTGGCACCACTCCGAGCGCCGCACTCACTCCGAGGCAGCCAAAAATCCCCAGCCAGAGTGTTTTATACGGCGCAAGGCACGTCAGCACGCGTTTTAGGAGCGCCCGATCCAATGGCCCTTTTGGCCCCTCGCTGCCCGTGTTGCGGTTCTGCAACCCGAACGTCCGAGGCAAGCCCCCCAAGCTCTGATCAGGCCCCCGCCACCCGCCTCCAACACCCATGCGGCTATCCTACCCGTTTTGGGTTAGTAGTGTTGCTTCAAGCGCTCCGAAGGGCTGGCTTGTGGAGGGTTGCGGCGGTTGTAGGCGACGAGCCCTAGGCCCATAAAGGTAAGAACGATAAGAGCGGGGAGCCCGACGCCCTCAAAGCACGCGACGGAGAGAAGCGCAAAGAGCACAGGCGCGGCGGCGCGACGCGGTACACGGGGGCTACCCAGATAGAAATGCCGAGCAAACCGAGGGGCTATGGATTTTGTCGTGTTGCGGGACGGATGGTTCCTCATCTGAAGCCCTCGGCGAACCAACAACATGTCCCGATCCATAACCCTTCACAGTATGCGCATCTACGATACTCTGAAACGCTGGGATCATGCCTGAAGAACTATACTCTTTGGCACGACTCTTGCCTGCGGGGTAGCTAGATGACGTTGAGATCTTAACGTTTTCTGGTTGTACTACTTAGGAAGAGGTTGCCTTTAATGAGATTGTGTTCTTTTCGTCGCCTGCAAAAAAGTATTCTCCTGGGAATCTGTATTCTCTTGAGTACCTCGACTCATGCCCAGGATCTTCTTGATACACTACAGGCACGAACATTTCAAGATGCCTCCGGGGTCAACTTACCCTACCGTCTCTATGTCCCGGAAAACTACGACCCCAACCAGAAGTATCCCTTGGTGCTCTATCTCCACGGCTCCGGGGAGCGGGGAGATGATAATCGTCTGCCGCTGGAGGCGGAGCCGTTTGCGCAGACCTTTTTCTCGCCTGACGTGCAGGCGGCCCACCCGAGCTTTTTTCTGGTGCCCCAGTGCCCCTGGGAGGTGGCCGGCGGCGATCCACGTGGGGAGTTCTGGGTCAATAACTTCGAGACGGTTCTGGGGGAATCCTCGGGAGAGGAGACACTCCATCCGGGCTGGACATGGAACTCCTACAGTATCGCGGACTACCCCGTCTCGGCCAGCTTGCAAGCCGTGACAAACTTACTACCTGCATTGCAGAGTGAGTTTTCCCTGGATGCCAATCGGCTCTATGTCACAGGATGGTCTATGGGGGGCGATGCCACATGGGATCTCCTGATGCGCAACCCCGGTCTTTTTGCGGCGGGGGCTCCCGTTGCTGGCGTGGGAGACCCCACCCAGGGGGCGAGTCTGGCTAGCACGCCTCTCTGGGTTTTTCATGGGGCCGAGGACACCTCGATGGATGTTAGTGGATCCCGGATAATGGTCTCGGCGATCCAGGCAGCAGAGGGCAATCCTCGTTACACGGAGTACGCCGATGGGGGGCATTATATTGTTGCCGAAGAAGGCCGGGTCTATCAGGAGCCGGGCTTTATGGACTGGCTCTTTGCCCAGAGTAACACGGTAGCCGTGCCTGTTGAGCGAACCAGAACCTCCCAAGTGCCGGAGCCGGCGACGTTGGGCCTGCTGGCGATGGGCTTGCTGGGAGGGAGGTTTTGCTTCCGGCGGAGGCCAGTGGCATAACTATTGCTAATACCCCGTCTTTGTGAATAATTCGCGTTCTTTCCTCGTTTTCGCCTGGGTTGGACTGGTGAGTGTGCCCGCTCTCGCCCAGCCCGCGGAGAGTAGTTTGAAAGTCTTCAACTACACCTACAGCTATACGACTGCGGGTGGGGCATCGGTGACGAGGACGATTCCTACTAAGGCCTATATCCCTGCGCCGGGAACTTACAACCCTCTGGTGCCGCTGCCCGTGGTGATGTACCTGCATGGATCTGGCGAGCGCGGTAACGGGATTGATATAGATGGTAATCCGGGCATTGATAGCTGGGCCTTTGCCGACTCTCTCCAGCTCATTGACCGCCCCGCGATCTATGTCGCGCCTCGTGGGATCAAGGATTTTCTCCCGAGCGATGCGGAGTATCTGGAGAACCAGGCACGCTGGGGAAGCACTGCACCTATTAACTACGGCTACGATGGTCTGGGTGAGTACTGGCTCAATAACTATGGCACCAGTGATGAGTACGACTACCGTAACTTCCCAATCTCCGCGAGTCTGCGCGGTGCCTTCAGCCTCACGGATACTCTGCTGACCTCACCAACTTTTACGAATCTGGTAGACAGCACTCCGTTTAGTATTCCTCTGGTAGATCCTAATCGGCAGTATCTGGTCGGCTGGTCATCGGGAGGCGATGGTGTCTGGGATGCCGTTACCCGCCAGCCTCACAAGTACGCCGCCGCGATCCCTGTCTCCGGCGTCGGGGATCCTGGTGCCTTGGGGAGCCACCTCGTACCCGGCCTTTTGTCACAGCCTCTGCGTGCCTTCGCGGGGGGCAACGATCTCCCGGATCAACAGAGTGCCTTACTCAAGATGCAGACGGCTCTGGGCAGCGCCGGTGCGATCGGAACCGCGCAGCTTATTCCTGGTGAGAATCACTTTAGTGTCTCTAACTCCGTGTTTGGGGATATTAACAATCGAAACTGGCTCTATTCTCAGTCTGAAGAGGTGGCAGTGGCCGCTCCCGAGCCTACGACTGTGGCGCTCTGCCTGCTAGGCATTCTTCCCTTCTGTCGCCGTCGCAAAGCTTGACGTAGTGACGGGAGCACGGTATACTCTTCACGCTTTGGCCCGTTGGTCTAGCGGTTAGGACGCCTCCCTTTCACGGAGGAGACCAGGGGTTCGATCCCCCTACGGGCTATCTAAAAAACAAAGCTTGCTGGAGTGCACTGCTCTGGCAAGCTTTGTTTTTAGGTTCACCCGACCACCGTTGTATCGCCCCATGACAGTCCCGTTTTTACTTCCACATCCAGGTTCACCGACAGCGCGTAGGCATTTTCCATGCACGCCTTCACTTGTGACCCGAGCTCGCCTGCCGCGTCTTTGTCTACCTCAAAGAGCAGCTCATCGTGGACCTGAAGCAGTAGCAGAGCCGGGAGGTGCGTGCTCTTCAGCATCGCTGAGACGGAGAGCATCGCTTTTTTCATGATGTCCGCACTCAGTCCCTGAATCGGCATGTTCGCCGCTGCCCGCTCCGCCGCTTGGCGGAAGTTAAATACCCGGTTGTTGATGTCGGGAATCCAGCGGCGACGGCCAAAGAGTGTCTGGACATAGCCGTTCTTCTGCGCGAACTCAATCGTGGAGTCTAAGTACACCTTCACGCCCGGGAAGCGCGCAAAGTACGACTCTTTCAAGGCTTTCGCCTCGCCCTGTGGAATCTTCAGTTGCCGCGCCAGAGCGAAGTCCGAGATGCCATAGAGCACCGCGAAGTTCACCGTCTTAGCCGCACGCCGCATATCCGAAGTGACATCGCCGGGCGCGACGCCATAAACTTTACTCGCGGTGTACTTATGGATGTCCTCGCCCGACGAGAACGCCGCCCGCATGTCTGTGTCGTTAGCCACGTGGGCAAAGATACGCAGCTCGATTTGTGAGTAGTCCGCCGAGAGCAGAACCCGACCGGGCGGCGCGACAAACGCCTTGCGAATCTCCCGACCAATGGCCGTGCGAATCGGAATGTTCTGCAGATTGGGGTTCGATGACGACAGCCGCCCGGTCGCTGCCACGGTCTGGTTCAGCGACGTGTGCACCCGCCCATCCGAGCGCACCAGTGCAGGCAGCGCGTCGGCGTAGGTGCTCTTGAGTTTTGCCAGCTCTCTATACTGCAACACCTGTGCGACAATCTCATGCTCCAGCGCAAGTGGCTCCAGCACATCCGCATCGGTCGAGTAGCCCGTTTTTGTCTTCTTCCCCGACGGCAACTTGAGCTTTTCGAACAGCACCTCCGCCAGTTGCTTGGGCGAGTTCACTGTAAACGTGCCGTCAGCCAGCTCATGAATGCTCTTTTCCAGCGCGGTGATCTGCTCGCCCATCTCCGCCGCAATCTTCTCTAAGAGGGGCTTGTCCAAGAGTAGCCCCGTGCGCTCCATCTCAGCCAGTATCGGCACCAGCGGCAGCTCCAGATCGCGTAACAGCGCCGCTAATTTGTCACTCTCCAGGCGCGGCTCCAGCGTCTCGTGCAGGGCAAAGATCGCCTCCGCTGAGGCAATCGCCAGTTGTTTATCGCGCTCAAACACGGTCAGAGAGTCGAGTGTCGCACGCTCTTTCTTCTCTAGCGCTGGTGGCAACTCGCGCCCCGCCAGGTTCTGCGCGATGTCCCGCAAAGGATAGGTCGCCCGCTGCCCCGCAAAGAGCAGATAGGCGGCGAGTTCCGCATCAAAGGCAAGGGCACTCAGCATAAAGCCATGGCGCTGCAAGATTGTGATATCGGTGCGACCATCGTAGGTCATCTTAGCGATGCGGTGGTTCGTGAGGAGAGCATGACATGCTTTGGCCCCCTCCGCCCCTAACACCAGCCCCCCAACCCCCGCCAGGCGGGGGAGATCAGAGGATGGGGTATCAAAAAGCCCTCCTAGCTCGGCTCCCCCACTTGCGGGGGCGGGGGAGCCGATAGGCACGTAAAACACGCGCTCGCCTCCCGTGGCGATGGCAACCCCAAAGAGCCGCGTATCCATCGCGGATGCTTCATCAGTGTGCAATCGAATCGCAACTCTCCACGCCTCCTGCGCGGCGGCGAGAAGCTCGACTATATCCGCCTCCGTCTCAACTTCCGTGACCGTGAGCAGAACCGCCTTTGTCTCCGCAACCACCTCCGCTTCCGGCTCCCCCGCCGGGCGGGGGCGGGGGGGGCTGGTCGAAGAGCTTGTATTGAGTGCCTCTACCCGCCGCGCGAGAGTGCGGAACTCCAGCTCATCGAAGAAGATCTTGATCGCCGCGTAGTCTGGGGAGTAGTCCGGGCAGGTTTCGGGAGTGGGGAGCGCAGCGGCCTCGGGCAAGGGAATGTCTTTGCGGATTACCGCCAGCTCTTTGGAGAGGCGCATCTTGTCTAAGTTCTCGCGGATCTTCTCTTGAATGCGAGTGGGCGTCACTTCCGAGAGTCGCGCCTCCAGCTCCTCTACCGTTGGGAAGGCCTGCAACAGTGTCGTGGCCGTTTTCTCGCCAATGCCCGGCACTCCGGGAATATTATCGCTGGAGTCGCCTTTGAGCGCACGGTAGTCCGTGAGCTGGATCGGCTTTAGGCTGTAGCGCGCCTCCACAGCGGCCTCGTCGTAGAGCACCGTATCGGTGATGCCTTTAATGGTCGTGAGCACCGTCACTCCCGGCTGGACGAGCTGCAGCATGTCGGAGTCGCCACTCACAATGAGCACGTCGTAGCCCGCCGCTTTGCCCTGCGTGGCGAGCGTCCCGATAATGTCGTCTGCCTCATAGCCCGGCGCTTCCAGTGAGATCGCCCGAAAGACATCGGCGAGGCGGCGGGCATACGGCCCCTGCTGGATCAAGTCATCGGGCGTGTCCTGACGCGTCCCTTTGTACTCCGTGAACATCTCGTGCCGAAAAGTGGGCTCGTGCGTGTCCCAGGCGCAGAACATCAGATCAGGGTGATGCTTCTCCGTCACGCCCAGCAGCATCTGCGTGAAGCCAAAGAGCGCGTTCGTGGGCAGGCCCTTGGAGTTGGTGAGCGAGCGCACCGCAAAAAAGCCCCGGAAAAGCAGCGAGTTGCCGTCGAGGAGAACGAGTGTTTTAGCCATTTGGGCTATTTTACCTGCCACGCTCCAGGAACACGGTATCGCCGAGCGAAACTAAATCCCGCTACCCCTTGTGCTTTTCTGAATACTTGTGTACTGTGCCAGGCAACGCTCGGTTGGTTTGCAGCGGAGCGTCATCAAAAACGTCATAAAGGAGCAGAGAAAGCTCGTCCTTATGAAAGGATAGAGCTATGTCTCTCTCGTTTATTGGCAGAATGGCGACGGGTAGCCTCGTCGCCACAGCGGGTATCTGTGTACTGACCGCGTTTCCTAAGGTAGCACAAGCGCAGACTGTAGTCTACGATAACGGCTCACCGACGGGAGTTGATGCGAGAAATATCTCGGATTTCGCTATCGCTGACGATTTCCAGGTTGCGTCCTCACTTACTTTCAATGCCATCCGTTTTTATGCGATGGATTTATCCGCCGGGTTAATGGGAGACTTTGGTGGCTCTCTGCATTGGTACTTGTACTCGGGTAGCGCGGGTTCCCCCAGTCCGAACGCGATTCCGAGCGCCTCACCTTTGACTCAGGGCTTCGTCACGGGGGGGAGCATCACCGTCACGAATACAGGAAATGTCCTCAATGGTAATCCCAGCTATGAGATCGCCCAGCTCGAATTTTCCATACCGACACAGACCCTAGGGACTGGAACCTACTGGCTACGCCTTAAGGAAGGCTCAGGTGCACTTGGTTACGATAATACTCCCATATATTGGATGCAGACAGGTGCGGCGATAACAGGGAATGGTTTCCGCGTAGACCCCAATGAGATCGCTCCAACGACTTGGGATCTTGGTGGCACCGCCACAACGGTTGACCTCGCCTACCAGCTACTGTTCACTGGTTCCTCCGCCCCGGAACCCGGCACACTGGCACTGTTTGCGCTGGGCATGGTCGGCGGCATCGTCGCGCGTCGGCGAAAGTAGGTTAGCGGGAGCGAGCGCCTAAGGGTTACAATGGTGTAGACCAAAAATGGTTCAGTCTAACCTGAGGATGACATCGAAAACCATGCAGCGCACGCTACCCTTCCTGCTTACTCTACCGGCACTTCTCCTGTGCGCACTCTGCGCCGCCGCACAGGAGAAGCCGATTCCAGGCTCGACACGGGGAGTCATTGACATTCACAAGGCGAGCCGTCCGGCGGACGCGGTTCAGTTGGTCGGGGCAACAGGTTACGAGCTGGTTCCGGAGAAAGAGCTTCCCACACGGTGGGTCTTCGAGAAAGGCGTTCTCACCGCACCACTCGGCTGGGAGAGCGTCATGACCAAGGAGTCGTACCGGGACTTCCGTATGCACGTGGAGTTCAATGTCAATGAAGTCAAAGATGCCACGGATCCGGAAAAGAATGGTAACTCCGGGATCTACATCCAGCAGCGCTACGAAATTCAAATTCTCAACTCCTTTGGCGTTTCGGAAAAAGACTACAAGGCCAGCTATGGCGGCAGCGTGTACCAACTGAAGAAGCCAGATCGTCTTATCAACAAAAAGGCGGGCGAGTGGCAGAGCTATGACATTGTCTTCCGTGCTGCCCGTTTCGACGGTGAGAAGAAGACCGAGAACGCGCGGGTCACGGTGTATCAGAATCAGCAACTGATCCACGACGACTATGCAATTCCCCGCAAGACCGGTGCTGGTCGAAAGGAAGGACCAGAGGCCCTACCTATTCTGTTGCAAGGGCACCACAATCCGGTGCGGTTCCGAAATGTCTGGATTCAGAAACTCACGCTTGACGCTAAGGTAGAACCGTCACCGGGCGACTAAAACACGCTTGAGCTCCGCAAGGGTCTCGGGGGAGGGTTTAAAGGCACCGTTTCGGCTGCCTTCTGCGATCTGCTGCGGGGTCCAGCCGTACTTGTTTTCACGGTTCCAAATTTTGCTATCCGCGCCGTGGCTTGCCAGAAACGCGACCACTTTCGGAGCGTTCTTGTAGGCTGCCCCATGCATCGCCGTCTCGCCGTTTTTGTCCACCGCATTGATATCGGCACCGAGCTTCAGCAAGTAGGTCAGAACCTCCACCATCTCCTGTTCCGTGCCCGCTTCCTCGCCTGGTGCTTGGGTACCAACACCCGCTGCGACCACCAAGGGCGGGCAGTTGTCGGCATTGGGAATCTTGGGGTCAGCCCCCAGCTCCACCAGCAGACGCATCAGGGCAAGATCGGCGGTATGGGAAGCGAAAAGAAACGCTGTTGCGCCAATCTCGCTGAGCTTCCCGCGCCCGGAGTCCCCGTGCTGGAGTCGTGCGTTGACATCGCCGCCACGCGCGACCAGCTCTCGCACAAATTGCAGGTCACTCACCGTTCCTGATCCGAGGGGCGGCGGGTCGCCGTCGGGGCCGTCGCCCGTGTTGGTTCGACGAACCCAGGTAAGGGCATGTAGGGCGCTATAGCCAGAGCGCTGGTCGTTGGGGTCGGCACCGGCTTTGAGCAAGTCTACGGCTAGGGCGAAGTGCGCGTTCTCCACCGCCAGCATCAGCGGACTGGTTCCTTTGCGTGGGTTCTTGCCACCGGTTCGCTGTGTCTGCATCACTTCTTTTACATCGGCACCAGCTCTCAGAAGCACCTGTACCGCGCCCCGGTGGCCCTCCCGCACGGCGAAAAACAGCGGCGTAAAGCCCGAGGGGAGTGGCGTCTTGAAGTCCGCGCCCGCCTGGATCAGAAGCTGCATGACGGCGGCGTGTCCCTCCGCCGCCGCCCAGAGAACAGCGGTCTGTCCACTACGCTCCTTGGCATTGACACTGGCTTTGCGTGCAAGCAGTGCCCGCACCGGCCCAGCTTGGCCCGTGCGTGCGGCGGTCATGAGCGCGGACTCGCCACCGGGGAGCGTGGTGTTAGGAGCTGCTCCCGCTTGCAAGAGCAGCTCAACAAGCTCCGTGTTGCCCGTCGTGCAGGCTAGGGAAAGTGGCTTCACACCGTAGCGATTCGCGGCGCTCACATCGGCACGGGCACTTATTAGCCGCTTGGCCGTCGCCAGGTCATTGTGGTGGGTAGCCCAGTGAAGAGCCGTCATGCCGTCGGCCTGAGCCGCATTGACCTGAGCGCCTTTCTGCAGCAGGGCCTGAATGCGTGGTCGGTCTTGCCTCTCCACCGCATCGGCCAGCGGCGAGTCTAACCTATTTTTCATACTGCCAGCGGCTCAAAGAGCGCGTCCATTTTGCCGTTGCTATCGCCAAACTGGTTGAGGCGAACCCCGACTTTATTGAGCAGGGTCAGGTGCAGGTTCGCCAGCGGTGTGGGCTTGTCGTACTTAATGTGCCGTCCACCCTGCATCTTGCCCGCCGCACCGCCCGCGACAATGATCGGTAGGTTCCGATGATCGTGGACATTGGGGTTACCCATCCCACTGCCGTACAACACCAGCGAGTGGTCTAAGAGCGAGCCATCGCCTTCCCGTGTCGCCTTCAGGCGCTCCAGATAGTAGGCGAACAGCGAGACATGAAACTGGTTGATCTTCGCCATACGGGCGATCTTGTCCGGGTCGTTGCCGTGGTGGGTTAGGGGATGGTGCGCCTCGGGGACGCCAATCTCTGGATAGGTCCGGTTGCTGGTCTCGCGTGCAAGCTGGAACGTGACCACCCGGGTGATATCGCCCTGTAGTGCCAGCACTTGTAAGTCAAACATCAATCGTGCGTGGTCTGCGTAGGCAGCGGGCACTCCTACTGGGCGGTCCAGATCCGGCAGGGCGTTTTGCTTGACGTCGCCTTCTGCCCTCTGGATGCGCAGTTCGACTTCACGGATGCTCTCCAGATAGCCACTCACTCGGGCGCGGTCCGCGGGGCCGAGCTGACGCTTCAGACGGGCGAAGTCCTCACTCACAGCATCGAGCAGGCTTGCGCGTTTCTTCAGTGCCGCACGCCGATCGGCGAGGCTCCCTCCCTCGCCAAAGAGGCGCTCGAAGACGATGCGAGGATGCGCCTCCGCGGGCAGTGGCGTTGTGGGTGACGACCACGACAGGCAGTTTTGGTAGACGCAGGCAAAGCCATTATCGCACTGACCGACAGTTGAGAGCAGGTCCATCGAGAGCTCCAGCGACGGTAGCTGTGTCTCTTTGCCGAGCTGTTTTGCCGCGATCTGATCCACCGTCGTGCCGAGATAGTAGTCGGTGCTCTCTGTGTGCTTGGCCTTCGCGGCGCTGAGAAAGGCGGAGTTGGACGACGAGTGCGTGCCCGGGTAGGCATTGAGCAGCTCCAGATTGCTGATAATGCAAACATCTTCCTTGAGCTTCTCCAGAGGGCTCAGAGTGGGGGAGAGACGGTCGAGCCTCTGGGCATCGGGCGGTGTCCACCGCGTAATGTCCGAGCCCATCGGCATGAAGACAAACCCCAGACGGCGCAGGCGCGCGGGGTCGGCAGGCGTCGCGGCCAGCGCCGTCATGGGTGCTACCATCGCATCAAGCAGCGGCAGCGCCAGCGTCGCTCCGGCACCGCGCAGTAGCTCTCGGCGTGGCAGAGCGCGTCTAGTAATCATCATGGCATTTTCCTCATTCGAAATGGCGTGCTGTTCACGATTCCCACAATAAACGACGAGAACCGGTAGTTATCTGTCCTGGCTTGGCGAACAACACCTCGAACTGCAGGCGCATCTTTTTCGTCCACGATACGCCCGAGTCCGAACATCAAAAGTCTCTCGGTGAGGGTGCGTACGAACAGCTCGGGGCGTTTGCGCAGCGCCTGCTCTAGCCCCGTCACTCCGGCAAACTGGCTCCCATCGGGCAGACCACCGCTCGCGTTGATCTTGACACCCTCTTCAAGCTCCCGCCAGCGTCCAATCGCATCGAAGTTCTCCAGCGAGAAGCCGACCGGGTCCATCCGGCTGTGACAGCTTCGGCAGGCCGGGTTGGCGCGGTGCTCGGCGAGCCGCTCGCGCACCGTCAGGTTTGCCGCCACAGTGTTGTCTTTCAGTGCGGGCACATTGTCTGGCGGCGGCGGCGGCGGCACGCCCAGTAGGTTTTCCAGAACCCACTTACCACGAATCACCGGCGAGGTGCGCGTGGCGTAGGATGTGACCGTCAGGATGCTCCCTTGGCGCAACAGCCCGCCGCGCTGGTGGTTATCGGCCAGCGTAACCCGGCGAAAGCGGCTGCCATAGACATACGGAATGCCGTAGTGTTTGGCTAGGCGCTCATTGAGATAGGTGTAGTTGGCGGTCAGTAGATCAAGCACACTGCGATTCTCGCGCAGGATGCTCTCAAAAAAAAGCTCCGTCTCCTGACGAAATGCCTGCCGTAGGTTATCGTCGAAGTCGGGGAACTGGCGCAAGTCCGGGGTCACCGAGTCGAGATTGCGCAGATGGAGCCACTGGGCGGCGAAATTGGTTACCAGCGTACTCGCGCGTGGATCGGCCAGCATACGCAGCACCTGAGCCTTCAGCACCTGCGGGCGGCTAAGCTGCTTGCGCTCCGCCAGAGTGAGTAGTGTCTCGTCGGGAATGCTACTCCACAGGAAAAACGACAGCCGAGAGGCAAGCTCGATGTCACTCAGAGGATAAGCCGTCTTCGGTGCAACCCTTGGTGGATCCTGCTCGATGTGGAACAGAAAGTTCGGCGATACCAGAATCGCACTGAGCGCCATTTCAATAGAACTCTCGAACGTGCCCTCATTACGAGTCTGATGGAAGAGCCGCAAAGGGGTATTCAAGTCGTCTGCTGTGACTGGGCGACGGTACGCCCGTCGTATGAGATGGGAAAGAATCCGTCGGGCGCACGCATCCTCCTCGCTGGGGTTCTTAGGACGGCAGATAAAGATCCGGCGACGACTAGGCGTCTCGTCCGAATTCTTCGCACCATACGGTCCTGTAATAGACACCTGGAAGACCGCGGGGGAGAGACGTGGGTGCCGGTGCAGGTTGAAGTGCGCCTGGTAGGGCTGCCGTTTGGTTTCCTGTAGTGTGGATGGTTTCTTCACGAATGTTACGCCCAGCTGATGTTGGCCCGCCGTCACTGTGATGCGCTGCTTCAGATGCTGATCCACCTGCGTGTGCCCTTCGTTGCCACGTGGTGGGCGGATGGTGAATAATCCCCGCCGCTCGCGATCCAGCAAGATCTCCAGCTCATGGGGCTCGCGCAGTCCTTCGACTTCTTCGTTGCGATCTCGGTTCAGACGAACGGAGATCTCGTACTCGCCGGTTAGTGGGAAGGTGTACGGGATAAGTGTCCCGCCCCGCGTGCCAATCGGCAGGCCAGGGACATGCTCCTCCTGCGTGCGGTCCGCGGGAAGCCGAATCGTGTCACCGCCGGGAGAGCGTCCTGGCGATCCCACGGCTAAGCGGCTGATCTTCTGCGCGGCAGTGAGATAGCGATCCATCAGAGTTGGTGAGAGGTCGCCAACTGCTACGTTGTCAAACTTATTGCTAGCGGTCTCACGAGGCAAAAGCGTGGCCCCATCAATCTCCAGCGCCAGAAGATCGCGAATGGCATTTTGATACTCTGTCGGATTCAAGCGTCGGAAAGTTTCGGTGCGGCCCGGATTGGGACGTGCCGCTGCAGCCCGATCCAGCGTAGCCTCCAACCCCAAAGATACCGCCTCATAGCTGCGCTCATCGGGTCGTTTTTGCCCGACGGGTGGCATCTGCCGGGCGCGAAGCTGGCGAACAACGCGCTCCCAGACCTCAGGGTGTCGGTCAATGGCCTGTTTACTGACGGCATCCAGCGCCAGCCCCCCCGCCTTGTTGCTGCTACTATGGCAGGCCACACAGTGCTGCTGTACAAACGGTGCCAGCGTGGGTTGGCGCGGCACTTCCCGAGTCGCACGACTCGTGCGGATCAGCGCCCCGGCCAGTAGCAAGACATTGGCTAGTCCACAGATCCAGAAACGGCATCGTTCATTTTGCACTGGCCCATTATGACGGAATACTGAAAATATTTCAACATCGGCGACATTCCCCAATCGAAAAATATATGTGTTATAATAACAATATAATGAGCGATGTCAAAACCAGCCAACGCATTCTTCTCTCGATTGCCGTGGGCGATGCCTACGGTGCAGGCTTTGAGTTTGAGGCACCCGAGGTGGTTGAGCGCGAAAACGACGGCAAGCACTACCGCAAGCGGGCGGGGTTTACGCCGGGGCACTACACCGACGACACGCAGATGACTCTGGCGATCTGGGACGCCGTGCGCCTGGGCGGGCCGTTCACCCCGCGCTACCTCGCCGATAGATTTGTCTACGTCTACCACCGCGATCCGCGTCCGGGCTATGCGCGGGGCTTTGAGGGCGTGCTAAAAGCGTGCAAGAACGGCACCGAGCTACTGGAGAAACTCAAGCCCACCAGTGACCGTAATGGCGCGGCGATGCGCTCGGTGCCGCTGGGCCTCCTGCTGAGCATCCCGAAAGTCAAAGCCTACGCCAAGATCCAGGCGGCGATCACCCACAACACGCCGGGTGGGATTGCCTCGTCGCAGGCCGTGGGGCTGATGGCGCACTTTGGCCTCAAGCGGCTCGGGAAACTCAGCGAGCTGGCGGCGTTTTTAGAAAAAAACGTCCCCGGCACGCCCTGGAGCGAGCCGTGGAAGGAAGAAGTGCCCCTGCACGGAATCGCCACCGTCCGCGCCGCTCTGACCGCGCTTCTGGCCTGCCGCAAGCAATCGAACCTGCTCCGCGCCGCCGTCGCCTTCACCGGCGACACGGACTCCGTGGCCGCGATTGCGCTGGGCTGCTCGGCGTGCTTTGCCGAGTACCAGCAAGACCTGCCAAGCGTGCTGATTCGCGGGCTGGAGAACGGGCCGTACGGACGGGACTACCTCAAGGCGCTGGAGACAACAAAATGAACGCCCCCCTCGAACCGATTCGTCTCAGCAAAGACGGCAGGCACTTTGCCTACGAGCGCTCCGGAGAACGTTTTCTTGCCTGGGGCTTCAACTACGACCACGATGCCAACGGGCGCTTGCTCGAAGAGTACTGGGAGCAGGAGTGGCCCACCGTTGTCGCTGATTTTCAGGAGATGAAGGCGCTGGGCGCTAATGTTGTTAGGGTGCACTTTCAGGTGGGTAGATTTCTGAAATCGGCGCACGAGTCCGATGCAAAGGCGCTGAAGCAGCTCGCACGACTGGTCACGCTGGCGGAGACGACGGGCCTCTATCTGGATATCACGGGCTTGGGTTGCTACCACAAAAAGGAGGTTCCTGCCTGGTACAACGCACTCTCCGAGAGCGCACGCTGGGAGGCGCAAGCCGTGTTCTGGGCGGCGATTGCGAAAGTCTGCGCGACGAGCCCGGCGATCTTTTGCTACAATTTGATGAACGAACCCGTGGTGCCTGGTCCGGGAACGAAAGAGAAAGAGTGGCTGGTGGGCGAGTTTGGCGGCAAGAACTTCGTGCAGCGCATCGCGCTCGATCTGGCGGGACGCACCGAGGACGACGTGGCGCGGCGCTGGATCGAGACCCTCGTGGCCGCGATTCGCAAGCATGATCCAAAGCGCCTGATCACGCTGGGGGGGATTCCCTGGGCGCTGGTCTTTCCCGGCGCGAAGCCGCAGTTCTACACCAAAGAAGTCGGAGAGAAGCTGGATTTTGTGAGTGTTCACTTCTATCCCAAGAAGGGTGAGGTCGAAAAAGCCCTCACTGCACTAAGAACCTATGCTCTTGACAAGCCACTGGTGATCGAGGAGATGTTCCCACTGGAGTGCAGCGTCGCGGAGCTAGATGCGTTTATCGAGGGCTCGCGCAGGCTCGCCGACGGCTGGATCGGGTTTTACTGGGGCAAGACCATAACCGAGCTCGCCCGCGAGAAAAAGCCGAGCATCAGCAGTGTGATCACCCGCCGCTGGCTTGAGTATTTCAAAGCTAAAAAGCTCAGTCGCTCGCTCTAACCCGGTAGAGCATTTCTCCGGCTTTAGGCACATAGAGAATGCCTTCGTCTTCTTTATCTTTGTAGTCATCCACGTTGATCGTGCGCCAATCGCGGTAGCCGAGGTTAATCTTCTTACAGATTTCTTCCGAGAGGCCCGTGGCGAGGGTGACGGTAACACGGGGCGTTTCAATGCCGTTTTCGTAGGTGCCGACGCCCTTGACATGCACGCAGTGCGCCATAGTGCCCCACGGCTCGTCTTTGAAAGTCTCCCACTGCGCGAGAAAATAATCGCGGACATGGTAGCCCAGGCGCTCGATGTGCTCCCCGTGCGTGACGGAGATCTCGTGGATATGGGGGGCGTAGATAATCAGCTCGCCACCGTCGGCCACCACGGGCTCTAATTTATACATGCACTTGCCGCCCACCCAGAGCTCATCGTACATGGCGGGAGCGCAGGAGAGCACGGTGTGAAAGGCGCGGGGCATGTAGGTGATGTGCAGCGCATCACTGAGATCCGAAGCACTATCCCAGGCCGCTTCCGGGGAGCCCGCGTAGAGCCCAGCCAGCTCGCCTTTCTCGACCACCATGCAGAACGCCGTGCGGGGAGTGGGCACGAGCGCTGCCGCTCGGTCTACCACTTTACGAACCGGAGTCCACTTATGGCCAATGATCAGAGGGTTGCTAATCACCGCGCCCAGCCAGTGGAAAAAATTCAGCACTTCGGGGCCGGAGATTCCGGGGAACAGATACTTATTGCCGCCCGAAAACCCGACGACTTCGTGCGGAAAGACGGGGCCTAAGATCATCAGCCGATCATAGTCGTAGATAATCTTATTGATGCGCACCGGCACATCCATCGCAAATAGGCCATCGGAGAGTACGGAAATCTCATCACTGGGAATTGTTCCGAGATACGCCAGGGCATTGGGATCGTCCCAGGCGTGGTTCAAAAATAGCACCGAGCCGTAGGTTCTGTGGCGCTGCTCTAGCGTGATCTCCAGCCGCTGGCAGATTTCCTCCTCGGTCATGGCGCGGTGGGTGCCCAGGGCGATCATGATGTCCAGATGCGCTCCAGCGGCGTGGGTCTGGCTGTAGATCTCCCGAAAGAGCCAGCCAACGGGGGCGGTGCGGGTGGCATCGGGGACGATCAATAGCAGGCGCTTGCCAGAGATCTCTAACATCGCTAGGGTCTGCGCGACGATCTGCTCCACCTCGGCTTCGGTGAGGGCGCGGTCGGTGAAACCCTGCCCAAAGGCACAGTCTGTCATAGTGCTACTATCATACCTGCCCCCACCGAGACATGGGTTGCCTCATCAATGAGAATCAAACTCCCCATCGTCCGATTGACAGTGTAGGCATCCACAAAGAGCGGCGATGCCAGCCGCAAGCGCACCTGCGCGATCCCATTGGCGGTGAGCGGGCCAGTGGCGGGAACCTGTTCCAGGGTCTCAATATCCACCACAAAGTCAATTCCCGTTACCATTCCCAGAACCTCCCGACTGGTGTGGCGAATTTTGTAGCGGGCATTAAGCCTTAACGGAGCCGTTGCAAGCCAGCACAGAGTGATCGTTAACTCCTGCGCCACGGTGGGCGGTGCAGCAATAGGAGCGAGTAAATCCCCCCGGCTCAGATCGAGATCGTCTTTGACCCGCACCGTGACACTCTGGCCGGGCTCCGCGATCTCCAGCGGCCCGTCCATCGTCTCGATTCCCGTAATGTCGGTCTCGAAACCGCTGGGGAGTGCGACCACGCACTCGCCAACGCGCAAAGGCGCACCGACCACGCGGCCTGCGTAGCCCCGGTAGTCGGGGAAGTCGGGGCTCTGGGGGCGGATGACGTACTGCACCGGAAAGCGCGCGGGGGCCGTCTGCTCGGGCGCTTCCAGGGTTTCCAGTAGCTCCAGGAGCGAGAGACCGTTGTACCAGGCGAGCTTTTTGGAGCGCTCAACCACGTTATCGCCCTGGAGCGCCGCCATCGGTAAGTAATGCACCTGCGCCGTCGGGGCCAGATGGGTCACGACTTCCTCCAGTACCACCTTCACACTCTCAAACGCCGCCTGCTCGTAGCCCACGAGATCCATTTTATTGATCGCAAAGACAAGATGCGAGAGCCCGAGTAGTGCTGCAAGATACGCATGCCGCCGGGTCTGCTCCACAACCCCTTGCCTGGCATCCACCAGAATCACCGCGACCTGGGCCGTGGAAGCGCCCGTGACCATGTTGCGCGTGTACTGCACATGTCCCGGCGTGTCAGCGATAATAAAGCTGCGTTTGGGCGTCGCAAAGTAGCGATAGGCCACATCTATCGTGATGCCTTGCTCCCGCTCGGCGCGTAGTCCGTCCGTAAGTAGCGCCAAGTTCACCTGCTCCTCACCGCGCCGCAAAGACGCCCGGTGGAGCGCATCGAGCTGGTCGTCGAAGATGGCTTTGGAGTCGTAGAGCAGCCGTCCGATGAGCGTTGATTTCCCGTCATCTACACTGCCCGCCGTCGTGAATCGTAGTAGGTTCATGGCCTAGAAATACCCCGTGCGCTTCCGGTCTTCCATCGCCGCCTCCGAGCGCTTGTCATCGGCGCGGGTGCCACGCTCGGTGGTGCGGGCGGCGGCGACCTCGGCGACAATCTCCGCAATGGTGGACGCGGGCGAGTCCACGGCTCCCGTGCACGTCAGGTCGCCAATCGTACGGAAGCGCACCTGGCGCTCGGTAACAGTCTCCTCGGGCAGGCGTGGCAGAATATCGCTGGCGGCCAGCACCATCCCACTACGCTCAAAGACGGGCCGGGTGTGCGTGAAGTACAGCGAGGGCATGGGGATACTTTCCCGCTGAATGTAGCGCCAGATATCGAGCTCGGTCCAGTTTGAGAGAGGAAAGACCCGGAAGTGCTCACCGAGAGATTTATGACCGTTGAAGAGATGCCACAGCTCCGGGCGCTGGTTTTTCGGGTCCCACTGCGAGAACGCATCCCGGTGCGAGAAGAAGCGCTCTTTGGCCCGTGCCTTCTCCTCATCGCGCCGTGCCCCGCCGAGGCAGGCATCCAGTCCCAGCTCGGCAATCGCATCTACCAGCGTCACCGTCTGCAAAACATTGCGACTCGCATGGACACCTGACTCTTCCACGGCTCGTCCCTGGTCAATGGAGTTCTGGACGTAGCGCACCAAAAGCCGCGCCCCGAGCTTTGTGGCCCAGGCATCCCGATAGGTCAGGGTCTCGTCGAAGTTGTGCCCCGTGTCTATATGCAGCAGAACAAAAGGGATCCGCGCGGGCCAGAAGGCTTTTTGGGCTAAGTAGCTCAGCACAATCGAGTCCTTACCGCCGGAAAAGAGCAGCGCGACGTTCTCAAACTGCGCTGCCACTTCCCGCAGCACATAGAGGCTCTCCGATTCCAGCTCGTCTAAGTGCGTCACAGCCTCCCCGTTGCCTCCAGAAACGCCACGATTGCCGCTACGCTCTCCTCCACGGTCTGCGCCTCGCTACTCACACGAATGTCCGGGCTCTCCGGCGCTTCGTACGGGTCAGAAACTCCCGTGAAGTGCGCCAGCTCCCCCGCCAGTGCTCTCGCGTAGAGCCCTTTCACATCGCGACGGATCAGTTCGGGGAGAGCACAGTCCACATGCACCTCTATAAAACCCTCGCCGATTCGCTCTCGCGCCGCTGCTCGCGCCTCGGCGTAGGGCGAGATCGCGGCAACAATCACATTCACTTCATTTCGAGCGAGTAGCTGCGCCACAAACGCGATCCGTGCCACATTGGTATCCCGGTCTTCTTTCGAGAACCCCAGCCCCTTGGAGAGATTCTCACGCACCGCATCACCGTCGAGCACTTCAAGTTTTGCGACACCCCGCTCCCGCAGCGCCTCCGCAAGCCCATGTGCGACCGTGGTCTTGCCCGCGCCACTGAGGCCGGTCAGCCAGATAACGAAGCCACCTGAAGCCCGAACCCACCCGCCTCGTACCCACCCGCCTCGTTCCTCGGCACCCTCCCTCAGGGCAGGGAGGGTTAGGGAGGGTCTTCCACCCCCTCTTGCTCCCCCTTCCTTGCCCTGAGGGAAGGGGGCTGGGGGGATGGGTTCGGGCTTATGCGACAGTCTCATTTCTGATGCCTCGCTCGCAGTCGTGACATAAATACTTCATAGCTCAAGCTCAACCCATTCTCCTTGATCGGATCGTGGCCCCCGCGCAGAGCAATTTCGTTTGCGTGCCAGGCCAGCAGCTCCACTCGAAGCGCCTCTCGCACCTCCGGATGCGTCTTGGCGAGATTGTATTTTTCATGGGGATCGTTCTCCAGATCGAAGAGCAGCAGGGCCGGATCGCGCGGCGTGCCGTGCAGATGGGGCAGGGGCTTGCCGCGCGCGTCTTCCATAATCGGCTGGATGAGCTTCCACTTCCGGGTGCGAATCGCCATGGATGCCTGCCGCGACGACTCGATGCAGAAGACACGCTCGCGGCCCACAAATTCCTCACCGCTCAGAGCTGAGGCGAAGCTCTGGCCGGTGAGTGCGTAGCTGGTTGGCAGCTCCCAGCCACAGAGCGCGGCGAGAGTGGGGAGAAGATCCTCTGTGGAGACGAGTGCCTGCGTGCGGCTTGGCAGGGTTCCTGGGACGCGGGCCATCAGTGCGACCCGGGTCACGGCATCATAAAGTCCGTGATGATCGAAGTGAATCTCGCCCGCGCCAAATGCCTCGCCGTGGTCGCTCATGAGAACAAAGAGCGTGTTGTCCCAGAGATTGGCCTGCTTCAGGTGCGCGATCAGGCGTCCCACCTGCACATCCACGTAGGAAATCTCGCCGTCGTAGAGCGCCACGTAGGCCGCGTAGTCGTCGGGGTGCTCGCACTTCATCTCGCCCAGAAACGCCTTGTAGTAATCGGGGGCCAGCGCGATGACCTCGGCCAGCTCGTGCTCCGCGCTACCCGGCTCGTAGTGCATCGTATCGAAGGGCGGCGGCGGACCGTAGGGCGTGTGCGGGTCCCACAAATGGCAGTAGAGAAAGAACGGGGTTGCTTTGTCCTGCTCATCCACAAACTGAATCGCCCGCTCAATGAGCTGCTCGCTTTGGTTGGTGAAGGGCGCGTAGAGAAACCCGGAGTAGTGGTCAAAACCTCGCGCAAACCACGAGCCCTTGCCGCCACCTTGGATCACCAGATTATCAATACCAATCGTCGTCCATCCCGCTTTTTGCGCGAGCTGCGGTAGGGTCTGAACACGCGCCGCCACCCGCTGTTTCTCCCCGATGTGCGCCACAATCCCGTGCCGGAACGGGTGCAGGCCCGTGAGCATCGTGGTAAACGACGGCATCGTGGGAATCCCCGCCGCAATCGCCTGCTCAAAGACAACCGACTCCGCTGCCAGCGCATCCATATTAGGGGACGTGTTTTTACCATAGGCGTGGCACCCGAGGTGGTCGGGGCGCAGGGTGTCTATGGCTAAAAGAACAACATTGGGCTGTGGCATTAGTCCGCAGGCTTCTCCACATACCCGTGCAGCGGCCTGCCTGATTTCTGATCCGTCGCGGCATTGAGCTCCTCGGGCTTGGGGATATTGGTTGCCTCTTTGGCCTTGCGCAGGTGCAGAGGAGTCGCGCCCGCGCCGGGTGTCTCGCCTTCAATCGGGTTGCCGATCTTGCTCCCGCAGCGGCCTTGTGTGGGAACCGGGTCCTCCGTGCGGCCTGTCTCTGCCAGGCGCTTGGCGACCCAGGCATCTAATCTTGCTTTTAACTCCGTGACAATCTCCGGGTGCTGCTCGGCGATATTATTCTGCTCCGTTGGATCGGCTTCTAAGTCAAAGAGTTCTTGTAGAGGGCGATTGTGCGGGTCGGGCTCAAACGAGTGGATGAATTTCCACTTGCTGTTTCGGTACGCTCGCTTCACCTCCCACGTGGCCTCACTCAAGAAAAGCTCGTCGTAGTTACCGTCGCGCTCCCCGAAGATGCAGGGCAGAAGGCTCTTGCCCTCCAGATTAAGCTTCTCGGTATCGGGCACTCCAGCCAGCTCAAAGAACGTCGGCAAGTAATCCAGGTTCTGCACAAAGCCGGGAACCCGCTTGCCGGCGGGGAGCTTGCCGGGCCAGATCAGGATCAGCGGGATATGGACATTACCCTCGTAGAGCCCGTGGTGGTCGTAGAAGCCGAGCTGCTCATCGAGAATCTCGCCATGATCAGCGGTAATCACGATCAGGGTGTCATCTTTGATAGGCTCTAAGGCCGCGAAGAGCCGCCGGAGCTGCCAGTCCATGTAGGCCGTCTCCGCATCAAAGAGCGCATTGACATAGGTGCTATCCGTGACGCCGGGAATCCAGTCGTGGAAGTACCACTGGAACATCTCGTCGTTCCAGGCTTTGTCCATTGAGTGGTTGGTGATGTCGTAGGGATCGCTGCCCTCGGGGTAGAACATCGTGCGAAAATCGGCGGGTGGCAGATACGGCGTGTGTGGGTCCCAGTAGTGCAGAAACAGAAAGAACGGCGTCTCTTTGTCGGCCTTGAGTTTCTCTAAAATGGGTAGCGCGGCATCGGTGATGTGCTCCGCGCGCCTCAGCGTGAGCGGGTCACTTCTATCCCACTGTGGCGAGATATACGTGTCGAAGCCTCGGTTGAAGTGCCGCCCCATCGTGTCAATGGCCGCCGTGTTCCAGCCACTCTCTTTTAGAATCTCTGGCAGCAGCTTCACGCCTGGCTCAATCGGCACACGCCCGCCAATATTCACAATATTGTGCGTGATGGCCTCTTTGCCGGTGAGCATGGTCGTAAACGACGGATGGGTCGGGATATTGGGCGCGTAGCAGCGCTCAAAGACCACGCCCTGCGCCGCGAGAGCGTCAATGATTGGCGACGTGTTTTTTTCGTAGCCGTAGCAGCCGAGGTGATCGGCGCGCTGGGTGTCCAGTGCGATAAAGACGATGTTCATGGTCTACCGCGCCCCACAAGCTTGTAGACAGGCCTGCATGTGGCCACGTGCCTCGGCGGCGATGAGGGCACACTGTACCAGGCTGTACTCTTTTGCTCCAATGACTTCCAGATCAACGGGGCCGGTGTAGCCGCTCTCGTGGAGGACGCGGATGTAGCCGAGTAGGTCAATGTCGCCGCGCCCATTGGCCTGCATCTCGGGCTTGCCGGGGTTCTGCTGGCGGCCTTTGCAGTCGCGGATATGGACATGCTTCACGCGGGAGATCACGGCGCCAATTGCCTCGACGGGATTCTCACTGCCACGGTAGATATGCGACGGGTCCATGTCAATGCCAAACGCGGGCGACGTGATCGCCTTCATCAGCTCTAGGGTCGTGGGTGTGTTCCAGATCGCCGCCCCGACATGGGCTTTCACGCAGAGAGTCACGCCGTATTTCTCGGCCGTATCGGCAAGTGCACCCAGTGAGTCAATGGATTTTTGCAGGCTCTCCTCATCGCCCGTCTTGCCGCCAGGGCCGCAGTTGACAATCGGAATCCCGATCTCGACGGCGGCCTGAAACGCCTTTTCCATCTTAGCGGTGTCTTGTGATGGCTGCTCCATCGCCAGTAGCTCCAGCCCGAACTCCGTGGAGAGCGCCTTGATCTCGACTGCCACTTCTTGCCAGCGGTCCAGCACCAAGTGCTCGCTCATGCCATCAATCGCCGAAAGTTCGATGCCATCGTAGCCCGCCCGCGCGATCTGCTCGAACGCCTCACGCATCGAGAAACCGCCAAACAAAACCGAATTCGCCCCAAGTTTCATAATCGTATCCTTGTTTTAACCTCTCCCCAACCCCTCTCCCGGGCGTTCGTACCTCACTGGGAAAGGGGCTTTTTGCTCCCCCTTCCCCAGCGAAGAATGAGCGCCCGGGGGAGGGGGCTGGGGGGTGAGGTTATACTGTTACCACCGTTCCTGTGTTGAGCGACTCAATGGCCGCCTGTAAGACTTTCTGTGCCGCGAGGCCATCCGCCCCGGAGCCATCGAGGTTTTCCGGTGAGATGCCCTCGCTGACCTCGCGTACAAATGTATGAATGCGATCCTTGAACGTGTCCTCGAAGCACTCGAAGCCACCAAAGGGCGGGTTTGTGTAGACCGTTTTCTCTAAATTTCCGGCCTGATAGAGTGTCGTTTCCCGGTACATGTCATCAATCACAAAGCGTCCGCCCGTTCCCGCCACCTCGCAGCGCTCCATCGGGTGGCCGCGCTCGATGTCATAGGAGCCGGTTAAGCCGCCGACCACACCGTTCTTGAACTGCATCGCAAAGTGCGCCGTGGTCCAGATCGTGCGGCCCGGTGCAATCGTGGCGAAACACTGCACGCGCTCCACATCGCCGCAGAAGTGCCGCATGACATCCACGGTGTGCGGATGGAGCGCCTTGATCTGGAAATACGGCGAACTCTCCGTGGGGTTCATGATCCACATGCTCATATTCACAAAGAGCAAGTGCCCCAGCTTGCCCTCAAGCTGCCATTTTTTCGCCAGCCTCGCGGCAGGCGTGAACCGATGGTTCAGATTAATCCCGTAGCAGAGATTTTTCTCCTTCGCCAGCGCGACCATCTCCTCCGCCTGCACGATGTCATTGGAGATCGGCTTTTCACCCAGCACATGGCACCCAAACTCCAGAGCCTGCATGGTCGGCTCGTAGTGGTCGCTGCCGTACTCATAGCCGCCCGTGGCGACACTCACAATATCAGGCTGGAGCGCCGCCAGCATCGCCTCGACATCATAAAACGCCGGGACACCCAGCCGCGCCGTCGCAGCATCGGCCCGCGCCTTGTCGCGATCACAGACCCCGACCAGCTCCGCGAGCGGACTCAGCTTGTACATATCGGCATGGCGGTTCCCAATCACGCCCATTCCAACCACACAGACTCGTTGCATGGCTACTTGATCGTCACCACGGTCCCGGTCTCCCAGGACTCGATAATGGCCTCGATGATCTTCTGCACATGGAGCGCATCCGCCCCCGACGCGTCAATTGCCTCTGGCGCATCGCCCGCGATATTCTGCTCCACCCACTTGCCGATGCGACTCGGGAAAGTCTCGTTGAAGCCCATCATGCCGCCCAGATAGTCGTAGGTCTCGGTCTCACGAGAGCGGCGGGGATAAAAAGTCAGGTGCTCACAGGCATCGAGCAGGACGAAGCGCCCCTCGGAGCCAACCACTTCAAGGCGCTCCAAACCATAGCTGCCGCCTGCATCGTAGCTGCCGGTGAGGTGCCCAATGGTGCCGTTCTTAAAGAGCAAGTTTGCCTGGACATTGGACCAGCAGACACGCTTGCCATCCGGGCCATCAGCTTTTGGGCCACGCTTGAAGAACGCTTGCACGCGCTCCACATCGCCGCCGAAGAAGCGCATCACATCGAGCGAGTGGGGGTGCAGAGCACGGATATGGAACCACGGCGAGCTCTCATTGGGGTTGTTGATCCACATCGTCATGTTGATGATATTGACCTCCCCGAGCCGCCCCGTTTCGATCCACTCCTTGCCCCTCAGTGCCGCCGGAGTGAATCTATGGTTTAAATTAATCCCGTAGCGCAGGTTTTTCTCTTTTGCCAGTGCGACCATCTCCTCGGCGCAGGCAATGTCGTTGGAGATAGGCTTTTCGCCCAGCACCGGAATCCCCGCCGCGAGCACTTCCATAGTGGGGGTGTAGTGATCCCCACCGTTCTCTTTGCCCGCAGAGCAGACACTCACGGCGTCTATTTGGATCCCGCTCGCCAGCATCTCGGCGATGGTATAGAACCCAGGACAGCCATATTTTTCCGCTGCCTTATCGGTGCGCTCTTGCAAAATATCGCAGACCGCGACCAGCTCGCAGTCTTCCCGCTTCGTGTAAACACTCGCATGGGTATTACCAATTCCACCAAGGCCAACAACGGCCACTTTTAAGCTCATAATTTATTTCTCCTCGCCCCCGTTCATGGGGGCGATTATTTATTTCCCCTGCAACTTCGCCGCCTGCCCCGGATCGCCGATATGCATCGTGTCGTATGCCTGCTGGCTCGATGTAAACGGGCCGACACCGGTATGGCCGTGCCAGTCGCCCTGGGTATGGATTGGGTTGGTTAGGCCCGTCTCCGCCTCGCGCTTGGCGATCCAGGCGTCCATGCGCGATTTGAGCAACGCTACGACTTCCGGCTCACTCTCCGCGAGATTGTTGTTCTCGTCGGGATCCTGGATAAGATTATAAAGCTCGAGCTCGGGCTTGAAGTGGAAGTCCGGCTCCAGTGCGACAATCAGCTTCCACTCGGGGGTGCGCCAGCCGTGCTTGCGCATCCAGGTGCACTCGGTGATGTAGATCTCGCTCTCGTGCGACGCTTCCTCGCCGGAGATAAGCGGCAGCACACTGTTGCCATCGAAGCGGCGCTCGGTCTCGATTCCAGCCAGCTCTAGAATCGTCGGCACCAGATCCTTGTGCTGGGTGTAGCCCGAGACACGCTGGCCGGAGGGTATTTTTCCGGGGTAGCGGATGATGAGCGGCACATGAAGTGTCGTGTCGTAGATACCGTGG
>NZ_JAYUPA010000803.1:0-3283 GCF_043760365.1 Armatimonas sp. | reverse complement strand
TCTCCAGATGGACGAACGCGGTGGGAACCATGTAGACCGGCAGGTGAGTGCGCAGATAAGCTCCGAGCGCACTTGGATCGGGTTTTTGACCGATAGTATAGCCCACCAGCCTCTCGCTGTGCAGGGTGACAGCGCTGCCGCGGACTCCAGGAAACTGCACCAGTGCGGCTTCAATCTCTCCTAGCTCAATTCGGTGACCGCGTAGCTTGACTTGTAGGTCAGCACGCCCAATGTAGTCGAGCTCGCTATTGGGAAGCACAGAGACCAGGTCGCCTGATCGGTAGACACGCTGATCTTGGTAGCACACAAAGCGCTCATCGGTGAGCTCGGGACGCTTCAGGTAACCGCGCGTCACGCCCGCACCACCCACCCAGAGCTCGCCGCTGACCACATGCATTGTCCAGCCCGGAAAGGCGACACCGATGGGGCTGACGGTAGAGTCCGTGTCCGCAGCAAGAATACGCCGGTAGCTCACAAAAACTGTGGTCTCCGTGATGCCGTAGAGATTCCAAAGTACAGGCTGAGTGTCACCATAGCGCGCAAACCAGGGCTTCAGGCTGGCGACTTCGAGCTTCTCTGCGGCCAGAATGACCGTCCGAAGCGACTCCAGCTTCGGAGCCTCTTCATCCGCGGCCATCAGCTGGGAAAAGGCCGTGGGAGACTGGTTGAGTACTGTCACACCCTCGCGGCGCAGCAGGGCATGAAATGAATCCGCGGCGCGTCGCTCGGCATCCGTGGGAATGACTAATCGTCCGCCGTGCAGCAGCGCTCCCCAGATCTCCCAGACCGAAAAATCAAAGGCGTAGGAATGAAATAGAGTCCAGACATCGTGCTCCGTTGCTGTAAAGGCAGGATTATCAAAGAGAGGCAAGACATTGCGGTGCTCAACAAGGCAGCCCTTTGGCTGGCCCGTCGAACCTGATGTGTAGATCACATACGCCAGATTCTTTTCACTGACGGGAGTGAGCGGATTTTCCGTGCACCCTCCGTCGTTATTATCGTCATCAGCGGTGATGCGAATGATCTTGGCTGTCGTTTCGGGCAGAGAAATGCCGGGTTGTGTCACCAGCACCGGCGCTTCACAGTCCGCGAGCTGGAAAGTGAGGCGCTCTGCGGGGTAGGCAGGGTCGAGAGGGACATAGGCTCCGCCCGCCTTGAGGATGCCCAGTATCCCGATAACCATGTCAAAACCGCGCTCCACAAGCAATGCCACCAAGGTCTCTGGGCCAACTCCCTCCACAATGAGACGCTGCGCCAGTGCATTGGCGCGGGCGTTGAGGGCGGCATAGGAGAGGGATCTCCCCTCAAAAGTAAGGGCTAGCGCGTCGGGCGTTTGCGCCGCTTGTGCGGTAAAGCGTTCATGGAGCGTGTTCATCGTTATTTCACCAGGGCAGATCTCAGTTTATGGATCGCGCGACGTGGTAGCTGCCGGGCCTGATAGAGTACCGGGTTTCGAAATGGCAGGAGAGCGGCGGCGAGAGCTTTTGTCAATGCGGGATCGTTGATTGAATTATCGTGTAGGTAGCGCTCAATCCATAGGAGAATTCTCTCCTTGGCGGGATTTGGCCTACCCAATACCCACTCACCGCGTGCCATCGCCTGATGGCAGCAGTTATCGGGGTGCTGGCGGTAGAGGCTCCAGGTGGCGCTGGCGGCATAAACAGGGTAGTGCGTAAAGAGCCGTGTGTAGAGCACATTGTCCTCATAGAGTCCCTTAAAGCTCTCATCCCATCCGCCGAGCTTGCGGAGAATATCTGTTCGGGCAATAAATTCTGAAGTACAGGGTTGAAAGCTCTCATCGCCCAGCCAGTGCAGGAGCATCTCCAGCGGGGCAACCACTCGGTCCGCAGTAAGACCTCCCAAATTCAACCAGTCAGGCTGTGTGGCAGTGTCTGCCCAGGAATGCCAGATCTTGCTTCGGCCAAAGAGTGCCGCCGCTGTGGGCTGCGCCGCAAGAGTCCTCACTTGCTCCGCTAGCTTGTTGGGCAACCAGAGATCATCGGCATCCAGTAGTGCTATATACTGACCTTGGGCCTGTGCGAGGCCCAAGTTACGTGTGGCGCTCATCCCTCGGTTCAGTCCACCAGGGTGCTGGAGATAGATTACTCTCCCCGAGTGCTCCTTGGCATAGGTTTGGGCTAGCTCTTTTGAGCCATCTGTCGAACCGTCATCTACCAGAAGAAGTTCCCAGTCTGTAAAGGTCTGGGAAAGCACGGAGTCAATCGCTTCGGCGAAGAAGCGGCCCGGGTTATAGAAGATGACAACGACAGAGACAAGTGGCGCGGAATACATGTATTCCGCATTGTGCAAGAATCATGCCGAAAGGACTAAATCTTATACTTCAAGAGATCTTTGGTGAAAACACGCTCGGCTTGTCCCGGTGCCTTGACTAGATAGCGTGTCCGTATCACACCGACCCCGGGTGCAAACCAGCGTGTGACCCAGAAGTGGGCTAGACCATCGGTTAGTCTTGTCTCTAAGATGGTGTCAACGCGATAGGCGGTGGTGAATGTCCCCGCGGGAACCTTGATCTTTTCGATACAGCGTAAGCGCGATTTCGACTGACTCGGAACTAAAGCTCCCCTCAAGGAAACCCCTCCTTGCCAGCTAACAGTTTCATCGAACTTGAGCGGAAAGCGTAGAATGGGCATGGGGGGCTTTAATGTCACTTTCTCCGCAGCACCCGCTGAGAACTGTGCAATTTCATTGCTCGTGACATGGAAAAGCTCTTCACGATCGGGGGTTCCTTTGCGCTTGCCGGAGAGCACAAGGGCAGTTTGGCCCTCGATCAAGCGGGGGGGTAGAACTGTCACTTCCTCGATACCGTTTTCATCATTGGTCAACCGATAAGTCCAGTGACTGCTAGGCGATGTGGGAAGAAGTGGTTGGGCAGGGGGGATTGGAGTTGCGGTGAGCTCCTGAGGAAGGTGGATAAAACGGTCATCCGAGCCTGTTGCAATTCGCATATTCTTACAGCCCGAAACAAGTGTGAAAGCTACCACACAAAGAGTAAAAGCGATGCCTCTCATCCTTCTTTTCCTTCCTTAAGCAGTGCACGGTAGTAGGCTCGTGAGATCTCATGAACTCCACGTTGTGCGCTCAAACCGACCGAATCATCGGTTTCATTGTAGGCAGTATAGATGCGTAATAAGACAGACTGTCGCCCCAGAATAACTGCACCATATCCCGTTCGTAGTCGTGCGGGGAGGTCGCGGAAGTTACCCATCATCGGTTCACACGTAGTGGCACCATCGCGCGATTGCTGCCAATAGTACATAATAAT
>NZ_JAYUPA010000802.1:0-3296 GCF_043760365.1 Armatimonas sp. | reverse complement strand
GTGGCCCCCGTGGTGGAAACGAAGGCGGCGGTGGCGGCTACACAGGTGGTGGTAGCTACTCGACGGCGACAGGGGAGTAAGACAGAAAATGTTAATGCCTAAACGCGTCAAGTACCGACGCATGCACCGTGGCCATCGCCGTGGCAAGGCCAAGGGCGGTACCGAAGTGAGCTTCGGTGAGTTCGGGCTCCAGGCTCTGGAGTCGTGCTGGATGACAGCCAATCAGATCGAAGCGGCTCGTCGTGCGATGACCCGTAAGATCAAGCGTGGGGGTAAGATCTGGATCCGTATCTTCCCGGACAAGTCCTACACCAAGAAGCCTGCCGAGACCCGTATGGGATCCGGTAAGGGAGCTGTCGAGGGCTGGGTCTGTGTGGTAAAGCCAGGCCGTATGCTCTTTGAGATGGCGGGTGTTACGGAAGAGCTTGCCCGCGAGGCCATGCGTCTTGCGCAGCACAAGCTTCCGATCTCGACCCGCTTTGTGAACCGAAAGGATCAGGAAGCGGCCAAGGCGACTGAGGAGGTCGTTGAGGAAAATGCGGCTGAGGAAGTCGCTGAGGAGAATAACAATGGCGAATAACCGTCTGGCCAAGCAGGAGCGCGACGAGCTTTCTGGTCTGGATGTCTCCGGTCTGCGTGAGCAACTGGACACCGCCAAGAAGCAGCTCTGGGGAATGCGTTTCGCCAATGGCAAGCGCCAGCTCGAGAAGACGGCGGATCTGAGCAAGACCCGCAAGCGCATTGCGCGGATCAACATGTATCTGGCGCAGAAGGAGTCGAACTGATGGCCGAAGAGACAGTAACCCCAGAAATCACGGAGACAAAGCGCGGCTATCGGAAGACCCGTCAAGGGGTGGTGACCAGTGATGCAATGGATAAGACCATTGTTGTGACGATCATGACCCTCAAGCCGCACCCTCTCTACGGTCGGACGCTACGCCGCTCGCGTGCGTTCAAGGCACATGATGAGACCAACGATGCCCATACGGGTGATACGGTTCAGATCATGGAGTGCCGTCCGGTCTCGAAGGAAAAGTGCTGGCGCCTCGTTCGTGTGATCGAGCGGGCTAAGTAAGCATTTACCCACCCCCTAACCCCCGCCCGGCGGGGAGACAATGAGGAATTTCTTTGTATTCCCCCCGTTGCACGGGGGCTAGGGGGTAGGATTCACGTCGCAGTTTGCGATAAGCGTCTGGGTAGGGCCGAATCTCTCGGCCCTATTGCGACGTTAAGGAAAGTTTTTATGATTCAGCAGTACACCCGCCTGAAGGCCGCGGACAACTCGGGAGCGCGCTCGCTCCTGTGCATCCGTGTGCTCAAGGGCTCTACCACCAAAACGGGTGGTGTCGGTGATGTGATCGTCGCCGCCGTCAAGTCCGCAACCCCGAACTCGAACGTGAAGAAGGGCGATGTTGTGAAGGCGGTTATCGTCCGCACCAAGAAGCCCATCAAGCGTAGCGATGGCTCGACGATTCGCTTCGATGAGAATGCGGCGGTCGTGCTCAACAACAACCTAGAGCCGCGTGGCACCCGTGTCTTTGGCCCGGTTGCTCGTGAGATGCGCGAGTCCAATATTTCAGGCGGGATGAAGATCGTCTCGCTGGCACCGGAGGTACTTTAATGCCAGGTAAGAAGAAGGTATTTGAAGGCAAGCTCTTTATTAAGAAGGGCGATACCGTGATTGTGATCGCGGGCAAAGACAAAGGGCGCACCGGCGAGGTGACGCGCTGCTACCCGAAGGCCGGTAAGGTCGTGGTTGCGGGCATCAATATGGTGACCAAGCACGAGAAGGCCCAGCCAACGGCTGCCGATCCTAACCCCGTGGGTGGCCGAATTACGGTTGAGGCTCCGATGCTGGCCTGTAAGCTGGCTCTGGTCAACAAAGACGGCAAGCCCACCCGCATTCGCGTGGAAGTGCGCGATGGCAAGAAAGTCCGCGTCGCTGTCAAGGGCGGCGAGGTCATCTAAAATCGCCCGGACGGTAAACGGTAAACGTCCTGGGCATTCAACCCTCCGGCATCTGCCGGGAGCTGACTCGGTTGGAACCGAGAAAGGAAACAAATTATGTCTGGCTACAAAGCTCGCTTACAAGAGCGTTACGAAAAAGAAGCGGCCCCTGCGCTGATAAAGCAGTTTGGCTATAAGAACATCATGGAAGCCCCCCGCCTAGAGAAGATCGTTCTCAATATGGGTGTCGGTGAGGCAGGCCGCACCGGGGGCGACCCGAAGCTTCTGGAGAACGCGATCAAGGACATGGCCGCTATCACGGGTCAGAAGCCCGCGATCTGTGTGGCGAAAAAATCCGTCGCCAACTTCCGGCTGCGTGAGGGCGCTAAGATTGGCTGTAAAGTCACGCTGCGCGGCGCTCGTATGTGGGAGTTTCTGGACAAGCTGCTCAATGTCACTCTCCCCCGTGTCCGTGACTTTCAGGGCGTGAACCCAAACTCGTTTGATGGCCGTGGTAACTTCGCCATGGGCATGAAAGAGCAGCTCACCTTCCCTGAGGTTAGCTACGACCAGATTGACAAGATTCGCGGTATGGACATTATCATCGTGACCTCCGCGGGTAAAGATGAGGAGGCTCGTTTCCTTCTCTACCAGCTCGGAATGCCGTTCCGCTCCAGCGCGAACGCGGGTCCGGGTGGTGCTACCAAGCTAGAGCTGTAGAGCGCTCCGGCGACTCTCCGCAACAAAAAGCCCCTCCGAAAATCGGAGGGGCTTTTCTTTTGTTCACCTCACTATCACCGGAAAGGGCGTGCAGCCGGCAGCAAGAACGCGGCGGCCCGCTGGATGCGGCGACGCTCTTTCTGAAACTCCTCCAGTCGGCACCCATGGATCATGGTTGCGCAGGATACAGTTGGGAAGGTGGGAAATGCGGGTAGAATATTGTCCGTGACTAAGACTCTCGATGGCACGACAAAGAACTACAGCTACGATGATGCGGGCAACACGATCAGCGTAAGCTGGAGTGGTGGAAGCATCAGCCTGAGTTGGGACGCGGAATCCCGCCTCAAGAGCGAGACGACGGGCGGCACGACGGTAGACTACGCCTTCAACTGGTTTCGCGGGAAATCATGGCTACCAGCAGGACAGCGAGACGGGGCTGATGCGCCTTGGGTATCGTATGTACGATGCGAGCACCGGCAGGTTCATCTCGCGTGATCCGATCCAGGATGGTTACAATTGGTACACCTCTGTGAGGCTTTGTTGCATAATGGGGAATGCCCGTATTTTTCGCAGGTAGTCACGGGTACGACCCTTGCGCTACAGTAAGCTGTGAACAAAACTAAACCGAA
>NZ_JAYUPA010000801.1:0-9431 GCF_043760365.1 Armatimonas sp. | reverse complement strand
CGGCGGATGGGGATAGATCTTGGTACCGCCAATACACTCGTCTACGTTCACGGCAAGGGAATCTTGCTTCGTGAGCCCTCCGTGATCGCCTTCGATGTCAATCGGCAGGCGGTTGAAGCTGTTGGTGACGAAGCAAAGCGAATGCTTGGGCGGACACCGGGGCATATTATTGCGGTACGTCCCTTAAAAGATGGAGTCATTGCTGATTTCGATCAAACCGAGCGGATGTTGCGTTACTTTATCGAGAAAGTGACCCGTAAACGTCCGTTTGATGCCCCGCAAGTGGTAGTCGGGATTCCGTCTGGTGTCACGGAAGTGGAGCGCATGGCGGTGATTGATGCCACTAAAAAGGCCGGTGCAGGCGAAGCTTTCTTAATTGAAGAGCCCATGGCGGCGGCAATCGGGGCGGGCCTCCCGGTGGCGGAGCCGATCGGTTCCATGATTGTGGATATTGGGGGCGGAACAACGGAGGTTGCCGTGATCTCGCTCTCCGGCATTGTGACAAGCCGTTCTATCCGTGTGGCGGGCGATGAGATTGACGAGGCCGTGGTCGCCTACATTCGGCGACAGTACAATCTCTATATTGGCGACCGGACAGCGGAGGAAGTTAAGCTACAGATCGGCTCCGCCTTTGTTTTAGAGCAAGAGCTAGAGATGCTCATCAAAGGCCGCGACCTCCTGACGGGGCTACCGCGCTCCACGAAGATCTCCAGTGGCGAGATTCGGGAGGCGATTGCGGAGCCCGTCAACCAGATCGTGGATGCAGTAAAGATGGCTCTGGAGGCGACACCACCCGAGCTTGCCGCCGATATAATGGACTCCGGTATCTATCTAGCCGGAGGCGGGGCGCTCTTGCGTGGGCTGGATCGGCGTATTCAGAAAGAGACAGAGATGCCGGTAAAGATTGCCCCCGACCCTCTCTCCTGTGTGGTTCTTGGTGCTGGAGAGGTGCTGGAGGAAGCGGAGATCCATCCAGGGCTGCGCAACGCACTGGTATCGAGTCGGTCGCTCTAGAGTCCTTAATACTTAAAAGAGGAGGGGGCTATGCGGCGTAAACGGCTGAGTGGGGGCTGGAACCCCCGTGTGGAACGGCGTGGTTTCAAGATCGCATGGGGGACTATCGTTGGCCTACTTATCGTGGGCGGCGTTGTGTTGGGAGTGCTGCACAACCGTCTTCAGTCTCAGGGGAAGGCCGATCCCGTACTTCTTGGAGCCCAGCTGATTGCAGGGCCTGCTGAGGTTGCTGCCGCCCGCACGAACCAGAGCGTCAATACGACCTGGCGAGGGCTTTTCGGAGGCGTGGCGCTGGAGCGCGAGAATAGGCAACTGAAAGAAAAACTCGCAGGGCTCCAGCTGGAGACCGAGCGGCTTACGTCGGTCGAGGCCCAGAACGAGCGCCTTCAGCAGCTACTTGCCTTTACGGCTCCCAAGTCGCCCAAGCCCATGGTTGCGGAAGTGATTGCCTGGCTACCGACCGCTCTGGAGCAGTCCATCACGCTGGGGCGTGGGAGCCGCGACGGCGTCGTACGCGATCAAGTGGTTCGCACGGCGGAAGGGCTGCTTGGCAAAATTACCGATGTCGGGCTGTTTACTGCGAAGGTGCGCCTTCTGACGGACACCGACTCTGGCGTCGGGGCGACGGTCGGTGGGGGAGCGGCCTACGGAATTCTTCGGGGTGTGGAACAAGGCAATAACAAGCTGGATCGTCGCCATGCACTTGACCTTGTGCATCTGGAGAGGACAGTGACCATTAAACCCGGCGACATCGTCTCCACATCGGGAGAAGGCGGGATTTTCCCTCCTGGGATTCCCATTGGGACGGTTGAGACGGTTCAAGAGGATGCCACGCACTTACTGAAAATTGCGCGGGTGAAGCCCTACAATCCCATGCCAGGGATGGTTCGTGAAGTACTCATTCTTCCCATACCGAAACTTCTGCCCACTGCGAAACAGGAAGTGGGACGTCCGTGAGCCGTGGGAGCATGGTCACACCAACTACCGCAGCCGCAACTGCCAGTGGCCCGCCTTCGTGGCAAGCAATCGTTGTTTATTTTCTGCTGCTTATGATCGGCATTGGTCTGCAAGCGACCGTTTCTTCGCATCTTGCATTTCTAGGGGCACAACCTGATTTTCTCCTGGCACTGGCGCTGTGTGTCGCTCTCCTAACAGACGCTCCCCTAGGCGCATCCGCGGGGTTTATGTCCGGGCTGATGATGGCCGCAATCAGCGGCCAGACAATGGGGACATATCTGGTCACCCGCACTGTCGCGTCCTGGCTTATCGGGGGGCTGCGTAAACGTTTTGTTCGCGCGGGAGTGCTGGTTACCCTCTTGGGCGTCGGGGTAGGGAGTGTCATTGCAGGGCTTCTTTATGGTCTGTCGGTTCCTCGGATCGGACTCTACCACTGGCTCTCTCTGACGTTTGTGGGAGCGGGGTTGAACATACTTGTCGCGCTGCCCATAGCCGTTCTGCTGCGCTGGCAGACACGCACCTGAGTCCTGAAAATTGAACTCGTTCAATTTCAGAAGCAAATCGCATAATCTTTATTGATAAAATTCGCTTTACTTCTGACTAGGCTCTCGTCTATAATCCAGTCATGGCAACAACAAACATAGAGCGTGGTCAGCCAGGAAGTAAGGCTTTCTTTAAAGATAGCTATCTGCTGCACAAACTTCACTCTCTTTCGGGGGTTATCCCAATCGGGGCGTTTCTGATCTTTCATTTAACGATCAACTCCTATAGCCTCGGTCTTAGTGGTGATGGCGAAGCCGCCTTCAATACGGCTGTAAAAGCGATTGGTTACGCGCCCTTTGTGATCCTACTGGAGCTGGGAGCGATTATGCTGCCGATTCTCTTTCATGCGATCTATGGCCTGATGATTGTCGCCGAGATGCCAGGCCCGGGAGGCAACACGGCGCACTACGGCTACGGGCGAAACTGGCTCTACACGTTTCAGCGCCTGTCGGGCGTGATTGCTGTAGTCTATATCTGCTACCACATCTACGACACCACGGTGCTGAAGTACACCTGGGAGCTGACGGCGGGCGAGGTGGAGGTGGGAAAGGAGCTGGGCTTTCAGTCCATTAGCTACCGCGCGATGGCATGGCGCTTCGCCGATCCTCTCTATCTGGCTTTCTACTTAGTGGGAATTTCTTCGGCATGTCTGCACCTAGGCAATGGCGTACTGAACTTTGCGATCCGCTGGGGGCTGGCCATTGGCAAAGAGGCGCAGAAAATCATTGCCATTCTCGGCTGGGGCCTGGGAATTGCGCTAACGCTTCTGGGCTCTGCGGTGGCGATTAACTTCGCAATCAAGGGCCAGCTCGACCATAAGGCACACACCAATCGCGATGCTTTTGTGAAAGTGCTTGTCAAAGAGGAGCTGGACAAGCGTGAGAAAGAAGTGAAGCGCAACGAGCCTGCAGGTCAGCAGGCAGAGGAGACCAAATAACATGGCAGGACCAACAAAAGCAAGAGTGATTGTCGTGGGGGGAGGGCTCGCGGGGCTCATGACCACGGTTAAGATCGCCGAGGCCGGTGGCAGTGTGGATCTCTTCTCCCTGGTTCCCGTCAAGCGCAGCCATAGTGTCTGTGCCCAGGGCGGAATCAACGGAGCGGTAAATACCAAAGGCGAGGACGATAGCCCGGGGCTGCATATTGATGATACTTGCTACGGGGGAGACTTTCTCGCCAACCAGACCTTAGTTGCGAAGATGTGCGACGCTGCTCCGGGGATTATCTATCTGCTGGATCGTATGGGGGTGATGTTCAACCGGACTCCGGAGGGACTACTGGACTTTCGGCGCTTTGGAGGAACCCTCAAGCACCGTACCGCCTATGCCGGAGCTACGACCGGGCAGCAGCTTCTCTACGCTCTAGACGAACAAACGCGTCGCGCTGAGGTTGAGGGACGGGTTAAGAAATTCGAGTTCTGGGAGTTTCTCGGGATTGTGCGCGACCAGGGCGGCACGGGCAAGTGCATCGGGATTGTCGCACAAGACCTGCGCTCTATGGAGATCAAGGCGTTTCATGCCGATGCCGTGGTGCTTGCGACCGGTGGCCCTGGCATGGTCTTTGGGAAGTCCACTAACTCCACGATTAACACAGGCACGGCAGCAGGGGCGATCTTCCACCAGGGTGCCCGTTATGCCAATGGGGAGTTTGTTCAAGTCCACCCGACAGCGGTTCCCGGCGAAGACAAACTCCGGCTGATTTCCGAGTCCGTGCGAGGCGAGGGGGGACGAGTCTGGGTTCCCAAGACGCCCGGCGACCCCCGTCCGGGGCAGAACATCCCCGAGAGTGAGCGGCTCTATTTTCTGGAGGAGAAGTACCCCAAGTACGGTAACCTGGTTCCTCGCGATATCGCCACCCGCGAGATTTTTGCCAAGTGCGTTGATGAGAAGATGGGGGTTTTTGGGGAGAATCAGGTCTACCTTGATGTCACTCATCTCGATCGTAAGAAACTGGATGAAAAGCTACGAGGCGTGCTGGAAATCTATGAGAAGTTCGTCGGCGATGATCCCCGTGATGTGCCCATGCGCATCTTCCCCGCAGTGCACTACTCCATGGGCGGTATCTGGGTCAACGACGGCACTAACCCGGATTCCACACCCTATCACATGACCAATATTGACGGGCTCTTCGCGGTGGGCGAGTGTGATTATCAGTACCACGGTGCCAACCGCTTGGGAGCGAATTCGCTGCTCTCCTGCCTAACAAGTGGGCAGATCGCGGGGCCCGCCGTAGTCAAGTACGTCGATAATCTCAGTAAGCACACCGACGGCACGGAGTCCGAGCTAGGGGCGCAAGAGCGTGCCCGCACTGAGCAGTACGAGAAGATAAAGAGCATGAACGGTGCTGAAAACCCCTTCTTGCTCTGGCGCGAGCTTGGTCATGTCATGACTGAGAATGTCACCGTGGTGCGCTACAATAGCCGTCTACAGCACACACTGGAAAAACTTGGTGAGCTAGAAGATCGCTACGAAAATATCGGGATTAGTGATGTGGGAGCCTGGTCTAACCAGACCATTCCCTTTACCCGACAGCTCAAGAACATGCTGGTTCTGGCAAAAATCATCACGAAAGGTGCACTTCTGCGCGATGAGAGCCGAGGGGCACACTACAAGCCCGATTTCGTGCAGCGTGACGACGAAAATTTCCAGAAAACCACCATCGCGGAATTCGATCCCGCCAACCCGCGCGACCCGAAGATCAGTTATGAGTCAGTGGATCTCTCTCAGGTGAAGCCTCGCCTGCGCAATTACACGGCGAGCTAGGAAAAGAAAATGTCCGAAGTTACCATACAAGTTACTGTTCTGCGGCAAAAAGACCCGGACTCTGCTCCCTATGAGGAACTGTTCGATGTCGCGTACAAGCCGCGCATGAATGTGATCTCTGTCCTGATGGAGATTCAGGCGCGTCCTGTCAATACCAAGGGCGAAAAAGTTACTCCGGTTGCGTGGGATCAGGCGTGCCTGGAGGAAGTCTGCGGCTCCTGTACGGTGCGCGTGAACGGAAAAGTCAAGCAGGCCTGCTCAGCACTCATTGATAATGTCGCGCCGCTTCAAGGCAACACGCGCCGATTGCAACTGGCCCCCATGAGTAAGTTCCCCACCGTCCGTGATCTAGTCGTGGATCGCTCCCGGATGTTTGAGAATCTTAAAAAAATTCAGGCATGGATTCCCATTGATGGCACCTATGATCTTGGGCCGGGACAGCGCATGTCACAGAAAGACCAGCAGCTTGCCTACCACTTTTCTCAGTGCATGAGCTGTGGCTGCTGTGTTGAGGCATGCCCACAGGTCAGTGAAAAATCGAACTTCATTGGCCCCGCTGCGATCGGCCAAGTGCGGCTCTTCAATGCGCACCCGACGGGTAAGCTCAATGCGGACGAGCGCCTGGAAGCCATCTCCGGCGACGACGGGATCGCCAGCTGCGGAAATGCCCAGAACTGTGTCCAGGTCTGCCCGAAAGATATACCGCTCACACGAGCTATCGCGGAGATCAACCGGGACACGACTATCTATCGGATCAAGAAATGGCTTGGTAAGTAGCCACGGAAATCGGTAAGTAGTCACGGAAAATAGAAAAAGCCCCGCTGAAAACTCAGTGGGGCTTTTTTTGTTCTTTATTCCTCTCTGCGTCCAGGGAGGCTAGCGAGAGTGCGGATCCTCACAATTGCCAGCTTCTGAATCGCGGAGGACAGATCCCCTTTTCTTCCTGCTTGTCCGTACGACGCCCGCGCGTCGGCATTATCCCCTAATCTCTCCTGAGCTTGTGCGAGCAAAAACCAGTCCGCTCCTGATCCGCGTAGGTGTACCATATCCCGCCGGACGCTGACCTCTTCACGAACTGCACTGGTGAAGCGCAGTAAGTGGGCAAGGCCTGCCAGTGCGACGATTTCACTTTCTTTGGAGACAGGGACGGAGCGCACCACGATTCCTGCCTGAGCGCTACTCGATCCCCGGACACCCGTGCGGGCACCCGCCAGATCTGCCTGATAGCCCGCGATAAACTTTTCCGTCCAGCCCTCTGCCGCGATGGCCTGCAAGGTCGCTTGGGGATAGAGGGAGTGCTCGTTGTTCAGGGCTCGCTTAAGCTCCATCTCGGCAGCGGGTCGGTCATTTTGCTCTAGGAAAGACTGGGCGAGTAGGCGACGCCAGAGCGCCTCGTTCTCAGGATCTTCCTGAAGAGCCTTCTGAAGTGTCCGCTGGGCATCGGTGGGGCGCTTTGCAGAGAGCTGCGCCTCCGCGAGAGCACGCTGGAGGCTTGGCCGTGCCGCAAAGAGTCCGCCTTCTTCAGAGAGTTTGAGTGCAGACGCATAGGAGACAGCTGCTTCTGCAAAGCTTCCGGTCTTCATCTGGATGTCTGCAAGTGCTGCGACGGGGGTAGGATCTTTGGGAGCCCGCTTCTGTGCATTTTTAAGGTTGCTGACAGCGACACTTGCCTGGCCGAGAGCCATGCTCGCCCTTGCCGCGCCAGTGGCCGCAGGAACCGCAACCGACTCCACCTGGCTAAGCTGATTGTAGAGCTTTAGTGCTCCACTGTGGTTGCCGGACTGCAGCTGCGCATCGCCCATGGCCAGAAGCGCACGTGGGTTCGCAGGATCTGTTTTTAGAGCCCCTTCGAGTGTGAGAACCGCCTGGTTTGCCTTACCTTGGGCCAGGTAGGAGAGTCCGAGATTGATTTTCGGCTTAGGCCAGAAGGGTGCGCTCCCAATAGCACGTCGGTACGAGAGTCCTGCTTCTTGGAAGCGAAGCTCTATTTGCAGAGCATCTCCTTGGAGCAGAGACAGTACAGGCGAGTTCGGGCATTGCTTGAGCGCCGCCTCAATTCGTTTCAGAGAACCCGAGGCATCGAGGCCAGGCTGGCCAGGGCGACTGAACCGCCGTACGGTGTCAAGATAAACCTGCTGCGCTGCGCCGCGATCACCATATTCTTGAAGTGCCCCTTGTAGCAAGAGCGCCGTGATCAAATCGTCTTCCGCAATACGTGTGGCTTCACGGTACTGCTGAACCGCGAGTGCAGGGCTGCGACGCAGGGCGGAGAGAGCGAGCCCCAGAGACCAGCGCACAACGAGCGCATTGGGAGCGGCTTCCATCGCCCGGATGTAGCTGCCCGTCGCGGCAGCGAACTCTCCGAGCCCGAGGCTCCTGTCGCCGCTTTTTAGTTCCGCCAGCGCCTTCGTGGAGAGCCCGGCTGGCCGAATATCAACGGTGGGTGTCTGGAGATATATCATTGAAATATCCCCAAGTTCACTTCTCCACGAGCGGACGCGATAGCATCCGTCGGGGTACTAGTTGCCCTTTGGGTGGAGCTGTGCTCAAGCTCTTCGGCTTCCTTGACCTCTCGGTTGAACTCCGCTGTTTGGATATGCACGGCTCCAAGTTCCAGATGCGCGACCGCGTTGACCTTGGTGGGCAGCAACGCATCTTTATCTTTAGCCGTGAGCGGAGGTAGGTGTTTGCGCCGGTGCACGGTAGGTGAGATGGCGCGCTGCACACTAGGGGCAAAGGGGTCGGAGACAGGCTTATTCAATGCTATCTTTGTGTCACTCCGACGTGCCTGATCTAGGGCTGTCAGCGCTCTAGGCGCTGGTGCGGGAGTCGCTTGAGCCAGCCTGACCTTGTTGAACTTAGGGCGAGGAGTGGTCTGAGGCGTCTTTGCTACTCGCAGCACACCCTGGGGATACGCAACGAAGACCGCCGCCGCTGCACCTGCCAGTGCCAAGCCGCCCAGTGGGGCCAGTCGGCGCTGGTGGAACACGGGGGGGGGCGGAGCCTCACTCTGGATAGCGGCTTCGAGGCGCTCCCAGAGAAACGGTGACGAAGCAGCGGCCAAGGGCGCGGCCTCTCGGAGCGCCTTCACCAGCCGTTGCTGCACAGCCCACTCCTGTTGGCAGTGTATGCAGACTCCTAAGTGCCGCTCGACACGCTCCACAAGCGTCTTAGGTAGCTCACCTGAAGCAAATGCTGCTAGTTTTGGTTGATAAAGAAGGCAAAAGATGCCCATATTAAAATGATTCCCCCAGTACCGACCTCAGACGCTTACAGGCGTAATGGAGCCGGGACCAGACGGTGCCGACGGAGCAGCCGATGATCTGGCTGATCTCCTCGCACGATTTCCCATCGAAATAATGTAGCTGAACCACAATACGCTGCTTCTCGGGCAGGCAGTGGACAGCATCGCGTAGCAGGCGCTCTCGCTCACTGCGCTGGGCTAAAGACTCCGGGTTTGTCTCCTCCGAAGCCTGCATCTGATCCAGACCTCCCCCTGTCTCTTCGGTCGGGAGAGGCTGTATCAGCTCCGGTTTAGAGCGCTGCTTGTGTTTAATCGCCGTATTGACAGCGATCCGGTAGAGCCAGGTAGAGAACTGACTCTCACCTCGAAAGCGCGGCAGGCCACGCCACGCACGTAAAAAAAGTTCCTGAACGATATCGTCCACATCGTCTGAGCGACGGGTCATCCGTGAGACGACCGCAGCCATCGGACGCTGGTAGCGGGCGACGAGGGTGCTGAAAGCATCCGTGTCGCCTCCGGCTGCACGGCGTGCAAGCTCCGAATCACCATGAAAACTCACGTGGCGAGCAGTCTCCGCCTCAGTAGTTGCTGAGGTTTTTCTTGTGCCAGTCATTGAGTAGGCCATCTCATCATATCCAAGGGAACGGGGATCGTTCTTTTATTGAGATTCCCCGCAATAAAGATTCCTTCAAAATTAGACTGACTTTTTTCTTGATGCGTGCGCTCAAGGCCGGTATAATGCCAGACGAGGAGTGAATAGCCAACAGCAGGGAAGCAGGCAGTGACCTCAAGAGGGAGTGTTCCCTCACGTTGCCCAGCTGTGGTTCTTTTTCACCATCCCAAGAAAAGAGTGAGGACAACGTCGCGTGATCATCACGACGAGACCCGGTATGGATATACCTCGCATCAGT
>NZ_JAYUPA010000800.1:0-9435 GCF_043760365.1 Armatimonas sp. | reverse complement strand
TTTATTTTTCAGTATGGCCGGAACGGCCTTCGTAGCGGAGCTTGCGACGCTCTCCACTCCCCCCGCTCCAACCGGGGGGACACCCTTTACCACCGCGCCCTTGCCAAACGATACAATCCTTACGATGATTCTGAGCTTTCCCCCTGTCTGTCTGATTGTACTTTGCGGCGCTTCGGGTTCGGGCAAGTCCACCTGGGCACGGCGGCACTTTCGCGCCTCGCAGCTTGTCTCCAGTGATCACTGCCGCGAGATGGTCGTGGACGATGCCGCATCGCAAAGCGCCAACGACGATGCCTTTGCGCTGTTTCACCAGTGGATCGCGCTGCGTCTCAAAAACCGGCGGCTGACCGTGGCGGACTCCACCGCACTCAAGCCAGGCGCACGGGATCGGCTGATCACGCTCGCCCACGCCGCCCGTGTCCCCGTGCATGTCGTCGCCTTTGATGTCCCGCTCGACGAAGCGATCCGTCGCGATGCCCAGCGAGTGGGGCGCTCCGTCGGGGAGAAAGTCGTCACCCGCCACCGGGCCACACTGGAGCAGGCACTCCGCGAGCTGCCCAAAGACCAACGCCTAGCCGGGGTGCACATTCTCACGCCCGAGCAGATGGATAGTGCGACAGTGCAGACCACGCCCGGCGCTGTCAGTGCCCCAGCGTTTGACGTGATCGGCGATGTGCATGGCTGCCTGAGCGAGCTACAAACACTGCTCGGAAAACTCGGATACTCTGCCGAAGGCAAGCACCCCACGGGCCGTGTCCCCGTCTTTGTCGGTGATCTGGCGGACCGTGGCCCGAACTCGCCCGGAGTCTTGCGCTTCGTCTGTGACTTGGTAGCCAAAGATCTTGCTCTCTTCGTTCCGGGCAACCACGATGACAAGCTGTTTCGGATGCTTCAGGGTGGGAAAGTCCAGCGCACCCACGGCCTGGATCTCACCGAGGAGCAGCTTCTCGGAATGCCCGAGAAAGAGCGGGAGCACCTGACGCTCGATATTCTGGCGTATCTGGCTCCACAGCCCGTGCACCTCGTGCTGGCAGACGGCACCCTTGCGGTCGCGCACGCCGGAATTCACGATGACATGCTGGGCCAGAGCAGCGATTTCATCACACGCTTCACGCGCTTTGGAGATGTGCGCGGCTTCGAGGCCAGCGGCATGCCGATTCGCCACGACTGGGCCGCCGAGCGTGAAATCGGCGATAGCGAAAATGGCCCGCTGATCTGCTACGGCCACACACCACAGGATGAGATTCGCTTCATCAACAACACCGTCAACCTCGACGGTGGCTGTGTTTTCGGGGGTTTCCTGGCCGCTCTGCGCTTCCCCGAGCGCGAGCTGGTGATGGTTCCTGCCGAACGGACGTATGCCCAGAAGCGGGTACACTCGGAGGCATGAGTTCTCACTCGTGGCAGTTTGACAACACCTACGCCCGCCTTCCCGCCGCCTTCTTCGAGAAAGCGACTCCCGCGCTGACCCCCGCTCCACAGCTTGTGCTCTTCAACAAGCGCCTCGCCGAGGAGCTGGGATTGCAGTTAGACGGTGAACTCGCTCCGCTCTTTGCGGGGCAGGCGATTCCCAAAGGCTCTGAGCCCATCGCTCAGGCCTACGCCGGGCACCAGTTTGGCGGCTTCACCATGCTCGGCGATGGCCGCGCGATTCTGCTGGGTGAGCATGTCACGCCTGCTGGAGCACGCGTGGACATTCAGCTCAAGGGCTCGGGGAGAACGCCGTACTCCCGGCGCGGCGATGGCCTCGCGGCGCTTGGCCCCATGCTCCGCGAGTATATTATTTCGGAGGCCATGCACGCGCTCGGGATTCCCACGACCCGTAGCCTTGCCGTGGTCACCACGGGCGAGCAGATCGAGCGAGAGACACGACGTCCCGGCGCAATTTTAACACGAGTAGCCGCCAGCCATATTCGGGTGGGGACGTTTCAGTACGCCGCTGCCCGCCGGGATGAAGCAAACCTGCGCGTGCTGGCCGACTACACCATCGCCCGCCACTACCCCGAGCTTGCAACTTCGTCGGAGAAATATGCAGCGTTTCTCCACGCCGTGCTCGCTCGCCAAGCCGCGCTCATCGCACAGTGGCAGTTAGTCGGTTTTATCCACGGCGTCATGAATACCGATAACATGACGCTCTCGGGCGAGACCATTGACTACGGCCCTTGCGCCTTTTTAGACACCTACCACACGGGGACGGTCTTCAGCTCGATAGACGAAAACGGGCGCTACGCCTACGGCAACCAGCCCGCCATCGCCCACTGGAACCTCACCCGCTTCGCTGAGTCGCTCCTCCCGCTGCTCAGCGCCACCGAGGACGAGGCTGTCGCGATTGCCACTGAGGCCCTGAACACCTTCCCTGATCTCTACGAGCAGGCCTGGCTGACGGGAATGCGCCATAAACTCGGGCTACAAACCGCCGAACCCGACGACCCCGCGCTCATCGCCTCACTCCTCACCTGGATGGAACAGACCGAGGCGGACTTCACCAACACCTTCCGTACCATTACCGATCCAACCGACAAAAATGCCGACTTTGCGGCCTGGCACGCCCGCTGGCAAGAGCGCCGTAGCCGCGAAGCAAGCTCTAGCGCCGAGCAAATCGCGCTCATGCACAGCACCAACCCCTCTGTCATCCCGCGCAACCATCTCGTCGAAGAGGCCCTTACCGCCGCCGAGAACGACAACAACCTCGGGCCACTGCACGCGCTGCTAGAGGTTCTCACAAAGCCCTACGAGTACAGCGCTATCTCTTCGAAATACCACGAGCCAGCACCAGCCAGCGCGTGCGGCTATAAAACGTTCTGCGGGACGTAGGGAAGCCCTCCCTCCCCCCGGCCCCCTCCCATTATTGGGAGGGGGTCGTGGAGTGAGGAACGAACGGAGCGGGGGGAGGGGAACCTTGTCTACCGCGTAACAAAGCGACGGTTGGGCGGGAGGGCGAACTCGGTGCGGGCGGGAGCGCTTTTGGGGTTGTCGAAGGGGTAGGCGGCATCGGCGGCGAACTGCACCTCGATCCGCAGGTCAGTGGCGGTCTTGAGGTGCTCTAGGGCAGCTTCCCGGCGTGCCTTCGCCCCCGCGATAAAGCCAAGCTGGCTCTGGTTGGCCTCGACATAGGTGTCGCGCTTGGCCGCCAGGGCCGTGATCGTCTCAGGAGTGATTCCTGGCAGAGTCTGTGTGGAGAGGCGCAAGAGAATCCCCTCGGTCACCTGCACGAGCGTGGCGCGGCTCATGTTGGGCAGGTTCTCCCCGATGTAGTAGCCCTTGAGCGCCGCAGGCTGGGTGCGTGTCCATTTCTGCCGTGCGGCGGTCTGCACCTCGCGCAACCCGGCCAGTAGCTCTTTTCGGGCAAGCTTCTCGTTGCTGGTAGAAACCCACTGACCGGTATCGCTCTCCACCGCGGCGGCTTGCTCTTTTTTGCCCTCGCTCACGGCGGTATCGAGCGCATCGAGGGTCTCGTCGGTGATCCCACGTGCCAGTAGAGTCGCATGATAGGCAGGTTTCCGAGCCGCTGCGGCTATCTGCGCCGCAACATCAAGTGATACGACCTGTGCATAGTTCAGTGCGCCCGGTTCACGGTTTGTTTTCTTTGTCTCGTCCATTAATTTTCTCTCCTCATTGCCTGTTTCTATACGTCCGATGACTGTTTTTTGTTCCCAATGACTGATTTTTTGTCCGCCGATTGAAATCGGTCTAAGAGCCTCGTCCCTCGGCTGAGAAGTCGCTCCGCGACTGGGACACCACGCAGCAGTCGCGGAGCGACTTTTTGGCGGAACGCCCTCAGACGCCGTTTTCAACCGGCGGGGGTTCGCCGTGCAGCAAGCGCTTCAAGATCAGAGCGGCTGCTTTTTTGTCTAATGGCTCGTTGTTGTTGCCGCACTTAGGGCTCTGGATACAGCTCGGACAGCCGTCCTCGCAGGGGCACTCCTCGATCAGCGTGTGGGTCGCAGTGAGCCACTGCTCGATAATGCGAAAGCCGGTCTCGGCGATTCCGACCCCGCCAGGGTGGGCATCGTGAACGAAGATCGTGGGGGCTCCAACTTGGGGATGGTGCGCGGTGGAGACGCCGCCGATGTCGTTTCTATCGCAGAGGGCAAAGAGCGGGAGCAGGCCGATGCTGGCGTGTTCGACGGCGTGAACGCCGCCGGCTAAATCCAGGCCCGCGACGGTAAGTTCTTCGACGAGGTATTGAGGAAGGGGGTACCAGACGGCCTCAGTTTCAAAAGTTTGTTCGGGGAGATCCAGATCGTAGGTGCCGAGAACTTCGTCGGAGAAGAGCTGTTTCTGACGAAAGCCCGTCACCCAGCTCGTAACACGCACCTCGCCGAAGTAGGCCACGGTGTCGCCGAACTCTTTACTGCCGCCAGTGGCGATAATCTCGATGTGCGAGTCGGTCTTGGGCTCGGTGAAGTAGCTGGCGGCGGCGCGGCGGACGGTGGCGCGGCGGCCCACGGTATCGAGTTCCTCCACAATATAGCTCTCGCCCATGTGCAGGTAGATCGCGCCGGGATGAATGGTCTCGAAGGCCTTGGCCTCCTCAACCGTGCCCAGTGTCTTGCCGTTTTCCTCAATCACGTACTGATTCGACGATGCCGAGCGGATATTGACAAGCGCCGCCGGGTACTCCGTGCCGACATAGTGGAGCCTATCGCCGCGCGCCGCCAGTGCGCCTTCCTCGACCAAGCGATGCGCCACCCAGCGGGCACGCTCCCCGCCAAAGAGGTCGGCGTCTTCGTCGGTGAGGGGCGCTTCGTAGGCGGCGCAGAGCAGGTGCCCGCCAAGAATGTGCTTGTTGGTCGGATCGAGCGCTGCGTGCTCGGCGGGGCGCTCGAAGAAGTAGTCGGGCTGGCGCATGAGAAACTGATCGAGCGGGTTGTCGGCGGCGATAAGAAAGGCTAAAGACTCCCCTTGGCGACGGCCCGCGCGCCCGGCTTGCTGCCAGGTGCTCGCCACGGTTCCCGGATAGCCCGTCATCACCACAGCGTCCATGCCCCCGATGTCCACGCCCAGCTCCAGCGCATTGGTCGCGGTCACTCCCGTCAGCTCCCCCGTGAAGAGTTTGCGCTCGATCTCACGCCGCTGCTCCGGGGTATAGCCCGCGCGGTAGCTCATCACTTTCTCTGCGGCGGGCTTGCCCTCCAGCGCCCGGCGTGCATAGGTCAATAAAAGCTCCGCCGTCTTGCGGGAGCGGGTGAAGGCGAGTGTTCGCACGTCGTCTTTGAGCAGCTCCGTGAAGACATGGGTAGCCTCGGCATTGGTCGAGCGGCGCGTGCCCGTGGCGGCGTCCGTCACGGGCGGGTTCCAGAAAACAAAGCGCCGCTTGCCCGTGGGCGCTCCTCCACTCTCCGCCGAGACCACTTCGGCCGTGCGCCCCGTGAGGCGCGTAAACAGCTCCTCCGGGTTGGCAATGGTCGCGGAGCAGGCGATGATCTGAGGCCGTGCGCCATAAAGCTCCGCCACACGCAAGAGGCGCCGTAGGATATTGCCCACGTGCGCCCCAAAGACCCCGCGATACACATGAGCCTCATCGAGCACCACATAGCGTAGGTTGCGAAAGAAAGTCGCCCAGCCATTGTGATACGGCAAGATCCCCAGGTGGAGCATATCGGGGTTTGTCACCAAGAGCCGCGCCGTGCGCTTGATGGCAAAACGCTCGTCCTTGGGCGTGTCGCCGTCGTAGGTGGCGGAGATAATATCGGGCCACAAATCGAGACTCTTGAGCTTGCTCTGCTGGTCTTGTGCGAGGGCTTTGGTGGGAAACAAATACAGCGCCCGCGCCTTGGGCTCTAGGAGCAGCGTCTCTAAAACCGGCCCGTTGTAGCATAAAGACTTCCCCGACGCTGTGGGTGTCGTGACGATCACTTGAAACCCGAGGCGCACCAGATCAATGGCTTCTGCCTGGTGCCGAAAGAGCTTCTTGACCCCCATGTGCTCCTTCAGCGCTTTTTGCAGCCGCTCTGGCAGCGGCGCGTCCAGCTCCCCATAGACCGCAGGCCGCGCCGGGATATGCTCGATATGCACGATCTGTTTTTTGTAGTCGGGGTGCTGGCGAAGACGGTCCAGAAAGGCATCGGGGTTCACGTCGGTATTGTATCGTGGCAACGACCAATAAAAATGCCCAGCACGAAGCTCGTGCTGGGCATTTGAAGATCTCTTTTCTCTTCGTATTTGTTACTACAGGGCTTCTTTGAGCTGGGCAATACGCTTCTTAGCCGCCTCGATATCCGCAGCCGACACTCCAGGCACCGTGATGTACTTCTCGTAGGCGGCAATCGCCTTGGGGAACATGGTCTCCGCCGAGATCTCATCAGCCACACCGTAGTCATCGCAGGAGAGGCCCAGGTAGTACCAGGCATCGGCCAGCTTCGCATCAGCCTTGGTGGCGGCCTCAAAGTCCGCGATAGCCTTCTTCAGCTCCGCAAGCTTCACCTTGGAATCCGTCGCAGCCTTTGACTTACGGTAGGTCGCGAGTCCTCGTCCGTAGAGAGCCGGTGCATCGCTAGGCTTTACCGCAAGGAACGTGGTGTAGTTAGCGATAGCCTTGTCGAACTCCGGGATTCCTTTGGTCGGGTCGTTGGCCTTGCGCTTGTTCTCCCCGGTATTGAAGTACAGAATGGCCAGGTTCTTAATGGCATCAGGATCTTTACTACCGGAGAGTTGCGCAAACTTCTCAAAGTCCGCCGCCGCCGCCGTCAAGTTTCTCTGGTCTTGATAGGCCTTGCCCCGGAGCTCGTAGAACTTCGGATCGGCAGGATTGAGGGCGATGATCTTGCCGTAGTCAGCAATCGCGCCCGCCAGATCGGGGGGAGTTTTCTGAAGGGCGCAGTAGGCCCGATTGGTCAGAACCGCGAGCTGATTTTTAGCATCCGTGGGGTTGGTCGCCAGATACTTGGTGTAGTTGCTGATCGCGCTGTCCCACTGTTTCAGGTTGAGAGAGATCTCCCCAAGAGTTAAGAGAATCTCGGCATTGCCGGGTGCTTTGGCAAGCCACTGGTTATAGACATCCGCCGCCGCTTTGAAATCCCCGCCCGCCTTGGTCTTATTCGCCTTGCTGTAGCGGGCGCTCGCCAGGTTACTGATGTACTTGAGGTAGTTGTCATCGCTGGGCTTGATCAGATCCAGGGATTTCTGGAAGTCCGCAATGGCCTTGTCGAAGTCTTGCGACTCGAAGTAGGCCACACCACGGTTGGTGTAGGCGACCGGGTCTTTCGGATCGGCAGCGATTGCTTCGGTCAGCGCCGCAATTCGGTCCGCGACGGAGCCACCGCCACCGCTCGCCTTTGCGAGAGCCAGGAGTTTCTTAATCTCCATCGTCTCCGGGCCATCGGACTTAAGCTTGAGGTACTTCTCGAAGTTGGCAATGGCCCCTTTATAGTCCTGGAGGTTGTACTGAACGCGGCCCAGTCCCTCATAGCCGAAGGGCTTATCAGGCACCAGTGCGATAAAGCTGGTGTAGGGAGAGACCGCTTCTTTGTACTTTTCCTGGAAGCTGTAGGAGTCGCCCAGAATAATAAAGGCATCGGCTTGTTTGGCATCGAGCTGGGTCGCCTTGGTCGCGGAGGCAATCGCCTCACTCAGCCCCGCCGCCTTTGCCTTGTCAATGGAGCCGCCTTGAGGCACCACCATGTTGTACTGCGCCAGTGCAAGGTCTTTCCAGGCCACGGCATCAGTCGTATTCTTCGCCAGGTAGATCTTGAGATCTCCCACCGCTGCCGCATAGTTTTTCGGATCCACATTCAGATAGCACGCGGCACGCAGTCGGTAGACAGTAGTATCCGCTGATGCACCTGCTTTTTGCAGGTAGCCAGAGTAGTCCACAATCGCCGACTTGTAGTCTTTGAGCTGAAGATAAACGGCGGCGCGGTTCTTCAGAATCTCCCCATCGCCCGCCTTGAGAGCCAGCGCACTGCTGTAGTCGGCAAGCGCCCCCTGGAAGTTCTTCAACTGGAAGTAGCAGGCCGCACGATTCAGGAGCGCCCCGACATTGGTCTTATCGAGCGCCAGCCCCTCGGTGTAGTCGCCAATAGCGGGCTGGAGCTGATTGAGCTTCAGAAACTCAATATCTGCCTTAGAAAAATAAGTGGATGACTTGTCTGCACCATTCAGCAAAGGAATCGCAAGAGCATAGTCGGCAACCGCTTTGTCGAACTGACCGAGCTTCTCGTAGGCATAGCCCCGATTGAGCAGTGTAAAACCGCGCTTGGGATCCGCCTTCAGGACAATACTCGCATCCGCAACGGCCTCAGCGAACTTGTTCACCTGAAGATAGGCACCCACACGATTGTCTCGCGACTCTAGCACGAGATCCGGGGCATTTGGCTTAGGCTTCGGATTGAGCTCTATTACCTTGGCAAAATCAGCAGCGGCCCCTGCCCAGTTGCTCAGTTGAATGCGTACCACCCCACGGTTAAAATAGGAGTCCGCCACCATAGGCTTGCCAACGATAACCTTGCCAAAAGCCGCCTCCGCCTGAGGTAGGTTCTTCATCCCAAAGTGGGCGCGCCCTAGATCGAAGTAGAGCTGAATGGCATCCGGCCGCTCTTTAATAAGCTTGTCGAGAACCTTGATCGCTTCGGCGAACTTCCCCTGGATAATATAGGCACGGGCAGCAGCAATATCCTCTTGGGCCCATGCATTTGCATTGGCCCCTAACACCATTACCAGAGCGCTCACCGCCCCAACAGTTACCAAACGACTCATGAAGAACTCCTCAGTTGCAGAGAGCGACCCCTCCGCAAAAATACCGGGTTTTGATAGGATTATACCCACAACCTAACAAAACTACTTGCTTCGATTATCCGGTAAAGGGAGCCTTCTCCTGTAGGGTAGCGGTGAAACTCTCTTACCGTGGTCTCATTGGACAACAGTAAAAATCAATCGGATGTGATCTGAGTCACTTTTTATGGTGACATAGATCACAAAGGCTACGGGTTTTCCTCAGACTAGGAAGCTGCCCGCCTGCATGAGCGCCCTGCCATCGGCCCAGATATCAAAACGTAGGCCGACCACATCAATGTGCGTGCAGGACTGCCAACCCGCTCCGGTATGGAATCCGTAGGGATCCCCAAAGGCGATATGGATACCAGGGAATTTTTCGTCCTGGAGGATATTGCCAATCACCCGTGTCAGACCGATATTCGTTCCAATGGCGAACTCCCCCACCCGATCTGAGTTTTCGTCGGTGTGGCAGTACTCCCAGAACTCAGCCTCCAGCGCCTTGTTGGCACAACGAGCGCTGGTGAGGCGGTTCTTCTCAATCGTGAGTGTCAGTGGATTTGCTTGCATCAGCCCATATTTAGCACAGAGATAGTCGCCGACAACACCATCTACCACAAAAACTCCATTGATCTCCCAGGGTGATGTGAAGATCTCGCCGCCGGGAAGATTCCCCCATTTTTTATTTGAGATAATCCCACTTGTCTTGAGCCAGTTGTACTC
>NZ_JAYUPA010000799.1:0-3309 GCF_043760365.1 Armatimonas sp. | reverse complement strand
CGTCCATCGGGTCAAGGTCCACTCTTGCCGTGTTCTCCGCGAGCATCAGCGCCGCCGCGTCTTCGTCGCTAGCATCGAGGACGAACGCAGGAACTTTTGTCCACTTTAGAAGCTGGACAGCACGGAAGCGTCGCTCTCCGGCAATGAGCTGGAAGCCGGAGCCACTGCGCCGGACGCTGATCGGCTGGAGCAGCCCATGCTGCCCGATACTGTCAGCGAGACCTCGCAAGGCCTCGGGCTTGAAAACGGTTCGGTCGTTGCTACCCGCCACGATACTCGTGATGGGTAACTGCACGACCTTACTGGGGGCTGCTGGTACAGCCCGTGAAGATGTTTGCATTTTGGTTCTTTCTTGCGGTAAACTCCTGTTTGCTGCGTAGGTTCTTCGCAGCCGCCGGGGGGGGCTGGTATCTCCGCCCCGAACCAGTAACCTTGCCCTTGAGACTCGTCTTGAAGGCAGGGTTTCTTGTTTTCCACATCTATATTCTACCACTTTCTATTTATTCTTGCCATCAGAAACGAGTAGTTTCCGCGCGGAAAGTGACGGAAAATCACTATGGACGAAGGCAGTAAACAATCAGGCTGGCAACCCAAAACGGGACGAAGGCTCAAGCTCACCCGCGAGCTGCTGCACGAGATTGCCGCACGGATGGCGGGAGGGCTTTACTTCGATACGGCTTGTAGGCTCTGCTCCGTAGCACCGCGAACCGGCTTCTACTGGCTGGAGAAAGGGCGACACGTTCAGGAAAAGTATTCTGCCGACGAAGAGCCCGAAGACTCGGAAGAGCTGCTCTTTTTGCATTTTTTGCAGGCAGTAGAGAACGCGAAGGCCGAGGCAGAAGCTCGCTCGGTTCTGGGAATACGGGACGCGGCAAAAACCGACTGGAGAGCGCACGCGTGGTACCTGGAGCGGACGCAGGGCGACAAGTACGCCCCGAAGGAGCGCCACGTCCATGAGTTTGCCAAGTCTTCAGACGAGCGACTTGTCGCCGAGGCAGCGCGCCTTATTGGAGGAGGTTTCGCGCAGGCTCTCGGAGAAGCGCTTGGCGTTGAAGCCCAAGCTGCCACCGACACCGACGATTCGTGACGAGCAGACCGAGAGAATCATCTCCTCGTTCGCGGCATTCGTGCCCTTCGCCTGGCCGATCTTAGAGCCGGGAACCGACTACCTGCACAACTGGCACGTGGACTGCATCGCCGAGCATCTGGAGGCAGTGACAGCGGGCGAGATCCGCCACCTCGTCATCAACATCCCTCCCCGGATGATGAAAAGCACGCTGGTCACGATCATGTGGCCGGTGTGGGAATGGCTGAGTGAGCCGACACGCCGCTTTCTCTTTGACAGCTACTCGGCCAACCTGATGGAGACGCACTCCATCGCACGGCGGAACCTCATCGAGTCACCCGAGTTCCAGGCACGCTTCTGTGATCGCTTCCAGCTCGCCCACGACTCCAACAAGAAAGACGAGTTCTCCAACACGCAGCGCGGCACCATGATTGCCAACCGCACCGCCACGGGCAAAGGTGGCAACCGCGTGATTATAGACGACCCGCTTGACCCCGAGCAGGCGTTCAGCACCGCAGAGCGCGAAGCGGCGAACAGGCGCTTTACCCAAAAGCTCAGCTCGCGCCTCAACAACAAAAAGAAAGACTCGTTCGTGATCGTGATGCAGCGCGTTCACGAGAAAGACGTCTCCTCCATCGGGATCGCCCGTGGCTACTTTCACCTGAAGCTGCCTGTCGAAGCCCCGCACAAAACCATCATCTACTTCCCGCGCTCGGGTCGGGTGCTGGTTCGTCAACCAGGTGACTTGCTCTGGACAGACCGAGAAGGGCCGACTGAGATAGCGACGGCAAAGACCGACCTCGGGAGCTACGGCTTCGCGGGTCAGTACCAGCAGGAGCCCGCGCCCATTGAGGGCGGGATCATCAAGCGGGCCTGGTGGAAGTACTACCGTCAGTACCCCGGTAAGTTCGACGAGATCATCCAGAGCTGGGATCTAACCTTCAAAGACACATCGCACTCGGATCTGGTCGCCGGTCAGGTCTGGGGCAGGCTTGGCACGGACTTCTATCTCTTGGATTACGTCGCCGAGCGCATGGACTTTGTCGCCACGCTCTCAGCCATTCGCTCCATGAGCGCCAAGTGGCCGCGTGCGAAGACCATTCTGATTGAGGACGCCGCCAACGGCCCGGCAGTAGTCTCGGTGCTCAAGAAAGAGCTGAACGGCATTGTCACCTTCTCCCCTGCCGACTACGGCAGCAAAGAGGCGCGTGTCTTTGCGGTTAGTCCGACCGTTGAGGCGGGCAACGTCTACTTACCGCTCACCCAGAGCGCAGAGGGCGCTTGGATTCCTGCCTACTTTGTCGAGGACTTTGTGAGGCTCTGTGCGATGTTCCCGAACGCCGAGCACGACGACCCCGTGGACGCCTTCACGGCGGCGATCATCCGCATGAGCAACCTGCGCAAGAAGCGCGGCGTAACCAGCCAGAACTACCTACAGAATTGAGGTGTATGCCTTGGACGACGAGCTGCACAAATCTATCGAGCAGCAGCGAGAAGCCGCTCTGCCTGAAGCGTATCTGGTGCGCAAGTACCGAGCCTATGCACGGGGCAATCAGCCCATCAAGCTAACCGAGACGGAGCGCAAGTGCGTAGCCGGGATTCTGGGGAACCGCTTCTGCGACAACATCGTGGGCAAAGTTCTCTCCACCGTCTCAACCCGGTTGCGCTTCGCTCGCTGGACTTACGACGCGGGCAGTGAGACCACAACCCGCAGCGCTCTGGACTTTCTGACTAGCGTTCGGCAGAAGAACAGTCTGCTGGGCCTCGCCCACAAAGTTCACTGGTCCATGCTCCGGGACGGCGACTGCGCCCTGATGGTGAGCTGGAAGAACGGGAGCGATGCCACGAACGGGCGCGTGATGCTGACCCGCGAGCCATTCTGGGACGGTCAGACTGGCGTCTTTATCGCCTACGACACCGACGGCCAGGTGCTCTACGCCGTGAAGGACTGGTACGAAGCGGACGGAACCCTGCGCCGAAATCTCTACTACCCTGGCAGCATCTACAAGTACACGAAGAAGGCCAACAGCGACGCCTGGGAGCCGTACTACGACTTCCCCGTAGCTGTCGGGGAAGATCCTCTCTGGCCGATTCCGTGGCTCGATGCCAGCGATCAGCCGATTGGCGTGCCTTTCGTCCACTTTGCCAACCCGCTCTTTCCAAACGATGGCGAGGTAGCCGACGACGACGGCGAGCTGCTGGGTTCTAAGAGCGCGACCGAGCAGAGCCGTGCGAAAGCTTCG
>NZ_JAYUPA010000798.1:0-3315 GCF_043760365.1 Armatimonas sp. | reverse complement strand
AATTCTTTGTAGAGGCTGGGCTGTCCTTGGCGTGTGGGGGCTTGCTAGAGGACAGCGGTCTGGGCGTTGATGATGAGGCGTTGGCGCTCGACGCGCTTTTCGTCGTTTACAGTGATGAGGGCGCTACCCGGTGGCCGGAGGATAACGCGGCCTGTGAAGCTGCGCGAGATCAGAGGCGCGGGGGGAGCCTGAGGCGCGGGACGAGTGGTTTCCTCTTTGCTCTTTGGAGTTTTGACGTTGGGATCGTCAGGCGCTTTCGGGCGTGGCTCGCGGGCGACAGTGAGATTCACCGTCACCTGGGTAGAGTACGAGAGGTCGCGACTTTGAATGCTTGCCGTTGACTGACTGTAGGGGGCACTCAGAGCTTTAGGTGGGGTATTTAGGGCTATAATTCCAAGAAAGCTAAACAGCATGGTCATGACTCTTTTCCACCGAACTTTGTCGCCAGACATCTGTACCAGTTCACACAGTGAGCTCCTCGGTGTTAAACACAGGGCTCCGCTCTCTATTGAGGAAGCCAAATGATGAATACGATAACTTCCTCTCAATAATTCCCTCAACCTTTTTTCATGCTTATAAATTTAATAATATAAAAAGCAACGTGCTTGTATAAATACAAACATAGCAAAGATAACATGATTGAAATTATTGAATTATTTTCAATATAAAATATCTTAAAATTTATAATATATATAATAGAAAACAAAATAATTAGTGAGATTGCAATAGCTACAATCCCAATAAATATTACAATTAACGATTTAATATTTTTCACGCACATCCTCTTTCCATATGTTCAATATCAATCATCATTGCCATAAACAAAATCTTCAAAAGTTTCGTATGACGTGCTCGTTTCAGATTTATTTTTATTCCAAGGCTCGAAAAATGGTGTTTCCAAGGTTGGGAATTCTTGCAATATGATTCTAATAGAGGCAACAGAAACTACCCCCTCCCAAAGAGACTGCCATCCTAATCCAACATCATTTAATTCCCTAAGAGCCCATGAATCGCGGACGGGTACATTCCCCGGAGCTTGCTCCGCATCCGCTTGGAACGTCTGGGCATCTCTCAGGATGCCCTGTTCCCCTTGAGCTTCGGCTCTCAGGCCGAAGCCTTCCGAGAGATACCCCGGAGCTTGCTCCGGCGAGCGACATTTTTTCCAAGATTGCGCGTATTTTTGCCCCATAAATCCTTTATACCACGTCCAAAAATTCGGATAAAATGCTGGCATATACTCTTGCAAGGCCTTTCCGATTATTCCATGAGTTTCTCCTTCTTTCATTACCCAACTAACCCAACTCGCGATCTTTTTCCATGACTTTTCTCGGGTGGGGAATCTTAAAGCTACTTTATCCACACTTCCGCCAACCAAGACAGACCATAGACCTTTTACTTCAGGAATTATTGTCGCCCATCTTCTTGAACCATCTATTGTTTTAGCAATATCAAACCCTCCCTTGACCCAATGAACAAACAAATGACTATTTGCTAATTTTTCAAATATTTTTGCTCCGATTTTTAATGAACAGACCCCGCGGCAAGCCCCGAAGTATCACCGACAAGGTAGTCGGCCTGAGAGCCGATAGTCCGAAACCGCGACTCCTGAAAGAGTCGCGAGTTTTCAAACCGGTGAACGGGGCAAGCCCCGAGGTATCGTACCCGTAAGGAAATGAACCTGCTATTCCAACGACAGCACCTTCAGTGACAGCTCCAAGCCCAAATGATACTAACGCATCCTGAGCACTATACGTAGTGCTGAAAAGTTTAGACATTGTAAAATCAAAGGCCACATTCGTGATTCCTCCTGATAACATTGCGAGGGAATTAGCTATCAATGCTGTTTGCATTGTCCCTGAAAGAGTGAATTCACCGCTTGGGTCAATATGATTTACTGAATCATTACCAGCATATAAGTAACGATGTAATGTCGAAGCCTCGAATAAATTTCCTTTGTCAGGATCTTCGCCGACAAAGCGTCCCAGTCCCGGCTGGTAGTACCTGGCGCGGTTAAAGTACAGCCCCTCTCCACTATTGAAGGCAGGCGACCCACTCCAGATCGTCCCCGCACCACCCCAGCCACTACCCCCATCCCACTGCTGACCATTCAGGAAGAAGCCAGGAGGCGCAACCGCGCGACCACCGCCATTTGCAGTCACGCGGTAGGGAATCCCGAAGGCGTCGTTGTAGCCGAACTCATCCACCACAGAGCCAGAGTCGCCCACCAGCGCACGCGTGCTGCCGAGGCCATCGGAGAGAAGCCACTCGCTCAGGACTGGAGAGCCGAGCGACGGCGGGCCGTTGATGGGCATCTGGTACTTGAAGTAGTGCAGACGATCCAGCCCGATGTCGTAGCGGTAGACCTGCGCGATGCCATCCAGCGAGAGGCCCGCCCCATCCGTTGCCCACGCACGCTCCTGGATCACCTCGGCGTACGGCTGGCTCGTGTCCACCAGGTACTGATGGTTCTCGCTCATCACCACGCCGTCGGCCATGCTCACCGGGCCGTACTGCGGGCACGAGTCGCTGTGCCGGGGCGCAGCGGCACCCAGGCTGGGAAGTACCTGGACGAGGGCGAGGAGCAGGCAGAGGAAGCGGCGCATGACGTGAGAAGATTCTACCAGAAAGGCAAAGAGATGACGAAGAATGCTCTATTTTTCTTAGAGGAGGCAGGAAGAATGCTCCGGAAGGCAGGGGAGGGAGCGGAGCATCGTAGGGAAAAAGCGGAGGAAGCGACAATTTCCTTAGAGCAAGTGTAACTTTTTCCTTAGAAAGCTATCTAAATGGCTTAGGAGGTTTGATAGTATGCCCATATTGACAAAATTGCAGATTGCAACGAGGCTAGAGGCCGCAAGGCTTCTTATTGACAACGCGATTGCCGATAGTGAGATTCAGAATGGCCTCACCAGCGTCGGTTTTACTCTAGCGCAGCTTCAGGCAGGACAGGGGCTCTTGAGCGCGGCGGTTCAGGCCGTGGCGCACTAGGACGAAGTAGCAGGGCGCAAGGCCAGCGCGAGCGTGGCGCAGAGCGCGGCGGTGGAGGCGCTGCGGGTTGCCTACCAGGGCTGTGTGGACCGCGCTCGGCTGGTAGGGGATAAGGCGCTCCTGACGAGCCTAGGGATCGTGGGGAGCACACCCAAGGCGCTGGCGGGGCTGATCTTGGCGGCGGAAAAGTTCCTGCACACAGTAGGCGACAGCCCGACCGTGGCGGCGGCGCTGGCTACGCGCGGGGTGGATGCGGCGCGGCTGGCAGGCTCGCAGAGTGCGCTGGTGAGCCTCAAGACCGCCGAGAGCGCCCAAGAGACGGCCAAGGGC
>NZ_JAYUPA010000797.1:0-3322 GCF_043760365.1 Armatimonas sp. | reverse complement strand
AGAGCGATTGCCTTACCAGAGACAGCCGCCGATTCGACAAGGCGACGGCTGATGACCCTTCCCCTTCGGGGTGGGTGCCCCTGATTCACCCAACGAGTAAACCGAGATTGACGACGGCGCAACTTCTGAAGGTGGCGCTTTGCCGACTTAGAACCATGCTTCTTTGCCGTGTGTTGGAGACCGGCTTTGAGTTTCCGCATTCTGCGACGAAAGGAGCGAATCGCTTCCCCACTATATTGGTTTCCCTCGCTGTCAGAAGCAATTTGGACAATGCCAAGGTCTACCCCCAAAAACTCAGTGGCTTCGTTCAGCGGAGCTTCTGGAATGTCGCAGACCACCATCAGATAAAACTCATGACTGATAAAGCAAAGATCGCATTCGCCTTTTTGAGTCAGAAGCATTTCCTTCTGAAGCTCTCCAGCGGCAAAGGGAATCTTCATGCGTCCGGCAACTGTCCAGAGCGAAATCTGACTCTCCTCGGTGAAGAAAGTCAAGATGCGGGAATCGTAGGCGATAGAACCCGTGGGGCGAAAAGTTCGCTTTACCGCTTTGTCCAGTTTGTAAGAGTCGGTGACTTTGGCATTACAGCGAATAATCAACTGAGAAGCCAGCGCGAATTCTTCACGGATGTTGTGATAACAGGCGGCGTGAAGGGCAAATTGCTTGAAGCACTTGTTCTGCCAAGCGTACTCCGACATACGGTCGCAAGCCTTGTTCGCCTTTTTGAGTGTGGCAAGAAGGACTTGCTTCTGCTGGCAAGAGGCAAGGAGCTTGACCTGAGCAACGAGCTTCATTATTGCGTTACTCCTGATGGTTTGTCAAAACCGGAAAGACGAAGAAAGACTAATTTGAAGACTCAATCGCAGGAACTTCTATGCGGTTCCCGATTTCTCCCACGGCTAAACGCCCTTCCCTTCGGGTGGGCACCCGGGGTTTCCTCGGAGGTATTTCTATGAAAATCACGACCACAGACGAACTCGCGCAGTTTCGTGCGCAGCAGCTCACCCGCCGAGAGCTCCTGGGCAAGGCCACCCAGGGACTTGGGGCACTGGCGCTGGGTAACTTGCTCACTCCCGCTCATGCCTCCCCCTCCAGGACAGTAAGGGGGAGGGCCAAGCGCGTGATTTGGCTGAGTATGGCGGGAGGACCGTCGCACTTGGAGACGTTTGACCCCAAGCCCAAGCTCACGCAGATGCACGGCCAGCCCATGCCCGAGAGCATGACCAAGGGCCAGCAGCTCGCGCAGCTCCAAGGGCAAAAGCTAACGTGCTATGGGCCGCAGCTTCCCTTTGAAAAATTTGGCAAGAGCCAGATCGAGATCTGCGGACTCTTTCCCCAGCTCGGCTCCGTGATTGATGAGGTCTGCTTTATCCGCTCGATGACCACGGATGCGATCAATCATGACCCGGCGCACATGTTTATGAACACGGGAAGCCAGATCGCCGGACGGCCTAGCATGGGTTCGTGGATTACGTATGGCCTCGGAAGCCTCGCCAAGGATCTACCCGGTTTTGTCGTATTAACATCGCTGGGCCAGGGCGGGCAGAACCAGCCGATTGCGGCGCGCCAGTGGAGCAGTGGGTTCCTACCGAGCAAGTTCCAGGGGGTGCAGCTACGCGGCAAGGGCGACCCGGTTCTCTACATGGCCAACCCCAGCGGCATCACGCGCGGGCGGCAGGGAACGGATATTGCCGCGATCAATGCACTCAACAAGGAGTACAACAGCCTCGTGGACGACCCCGAGATCGCCACTCGGATCGCGCAGTACGAGCTGGCCTTCCAGATGCAAGCATCGGTGCCGGATCTGATGGATCTCTCGCAGGAGAAGAAAGAGACTCTGGAGCTCTACGGCTGCCAGCCCGGCGACGGCAGCTTTGCCAGCAACTGCTTATTGGCGCGGCGGCTGGCCGAAAAGGGCGTGCGCTTTATCCAGCTCTACCATAAAGACTGGGACCACCACGGGGATATTAAAAACGGCGTGACGCTCAAGGCCAAGGAGATTGATCGGGCGTGCATGGCGCTGATCACGGACTTAAAGCGACGTGGGATGCTTGACGACACGCTGATTGTCTGGGCGGGGGAGTTTGGCCGCACGCCGATGTCGCAGGGCGGCAGCGGGCGCGATCACCACAACAAGGCCATGACGGTCTGGCTGGCGGGTGCGGGGGTGCACGGCGGGATGGTACACGGTGCATCCGATGAGCTGGGCTACGCCGCCGTGGAGAACATCACCACCGTCCATGACCTGCATGCCACGATGCTCCACCAGCTCGGCATCCAGCACGAGGCGTTCAGCTACAAGTTCCAGGGGCTCGATGCGAAGCTCACCGGGGTTGAGGGCGCGCAGGTCATCAAGAGCATTCTGGTCTGAGTGCCTTCTGCTTAGGGTTTAGTCGTGGTCTTTGTGCTTTTTTGCTTGACCGGGTGGGAGACCGCCCTTTTTGGCCAGTCCAGGGGGCACGCCGCCTTTTTTCGCGAGTCCGGGCGGGACAAAGCCCCCTGAGTTATTCGAGGCAGGAACAAGCGGAATGGAGCCCGTGCGGGGAGCGGGCACACGGGGCTTTTCAAGGCTTAGGGTGGGAACTTTGCTCTGCACGGGGCGCTCCACACGGTTGATCGTCGTCTCCACAAGAGCGGCGAGCCCAACCCCTGGAACCCGTTTGAGTCGGGTTGGATCGCTCCCGGTGGCAGGGATCATGATCCGCACCCGGTAGCGTCCCCGATCGAAAGAATCGTCGTAGATGCCTACCGCCTGAACCTTTCCAATCGTGGTGGTGGAGCCCGTGAGCTGGGCCGCTCCGATATAGGCACGCTCCCCCAGCGAGAGCGCGGGTACCACGCGGGTGGCCAGAGCCGGGCGGTTCCCCGTAACACTGTTGATTGCGGTGTTAAGCTGACTTGCGCTGGCTTTCACCGCAACCGCAATCACGCCCGCCTTGAGCAGATCACCCCCCATGAGCCCCTTCGAGCCAGGCGCTGCTGCAGCGGCTCCCCCCGTGGCGGTGTCTATCAGCGCGGTGATACCCACTTTCTGAACCCGGCGAATCTCCAGGGGCGAGAGGGAGTTGGAGGGAATGAGTGCCTTGATCCGGTAGATACCATCACCAATTTGCTTGGAGCCCTCGACCTGCCAGACAACCCGAACCGATGAGAGCGCACTGGCGGGCCCCGAGACCTGCGCTGCCCCGATGTAGCCCTTGTCTCCTAGCGAGAGGATCGGCACCACTTTCGTCGTCTGAGTGTCTTTCCAGCCACGACGAGCCGTGACGGTATTGATAAACTTGTTGATTGCACCAGCGTTGCTGTCTACCGCGGCTCCTAC
>NZ_JAYUPA010000796.1:0-3336 GCF_043760365.1 Armatimonas sp. | reverse complement strand
GGGGGGGCCATTCTTTTAAGGAACTCCAGCGCTCCGTTGGCCCAGTGCTCGCTGCTGTGGATAATCTTGCCATTTACTTCCAGCCAGTGCCCCTTGCGTGTGGTGTCGTCGGCGCGCCAGGTATTGCCGGGCGCGGGGCGCAGATACGCATCGCCTTTTTCATCCGTCGAGGGATAGAAGCCGCCCGCGTGGGGGCCGAGGGTCTGGTAGCTGCGCTTGAGGGCCGCGTCGGAGTTGTGCCACTTGCCCACAAAGTGCGTCTGGTAGCCGTGGCTCCCCAGCCACTCGCCCAGCAGCGTCGTTTTCTCGATACGCTCACGTGCGTGCCACAGCGAGAGGCCCGTAATCAGCATTGCGCGGCTCGGAATGCAGACCGCGCCCGACCACGCGCCCTGATTGTGCGCATGGGTGAACGTCGTTCCGCGTGCCACCAATTTGTCTAAGTTGGGCGTCTCCACTTCTTTGTCTAGGAGCAAGCGGTGCATCATGTCGTCCATGAAGATCAGGCAGATATTTGGATTTTTCATTTTTTAGGCTTGTAATACCCCAATAATTGTTTGGGCGATTGTCTCCAGATCACGGGGAAGGGCGTAGGAGTTCACATCTTGAATCAGGCACTTTTTCTCACGCTGGAGACAGGCAAATTGCCAAGAGCTTCCCAACGGGATCGCTCCATAGAGTGTCGCGTCGGGCAGGTCTGTCCATTTATCTAGCGCGATTAGCTCGGCGACAAGTTGCATAAAGCCCCGCGTCGGGTCAGCGTGCTTGGCCTCGATCACGAGAAGATGGTGTGTGGTTTGCAGCAGATAGTCTAGTGTCCCTTTGAGATTGTCCGCCACTTCGATAGGGTACTCAATCTCAAGCCGCGCCCGCAGGTGCAGTGCCGCCTCAGTGAGCACCGGGCCGATCAGCACCTCACGCCGCGCTTGCTCGCTGGTCAGGTCGGTGAGGGTCAGCAGATCCGTGAGGCGCGCCTGAAGTGCCGGAACCCACGCCAGTGGCCCCGTGCTCTGCGGAAGCTCCAGAAAGGTAGCCCCACGCCGCCGCGACATCTTCGGCACGCGCCTTGAGCTTGAAGTTGGGGTTCATACTCCCATTTTACCGGCTCATGCGTTCCACGGCTTCGATTCGTTTGTGGCTTTTCTGGGAGACCATTTGCTCGATCTCGCTGAGCCGTGTGTCATCTTCCTCGAAGCTGGGACCAAAGTCTGAGTTCCAGACATCGCCGCCGGTGAAGCGAATCTCGCAGATGTGGCGAGGGACGATATTGCCGTTGGGGGCTTGAAGGCTCTCCGTCACTTTAATGCTCTCGACCTCGCTGTAGCTATGGGTTGTCACGCCGAGAGAGAAGAAGGGGTTGAGGGTGATGGTGTCTTTGCTAAACACCGTGTAGTTGTCAAAAAAGTGCACACAGAGCAAGAAAACAATGCCACAAATCAGCCCGACAAGATAGCGGTTGATCGTATCCACACAGTAGTTCGCCTTCAACCGACTTAGTCGAACATAGCTCTCGTAATCTTCCCCGAGAAAACGTCTCAGCCCGTAGAACGTCCCGGCAAGCCCGCCCGCCATTACCGTGAAGAGCATCGGTATCGCCCAGGATAGCTTCTGCCCCGCCACAGCAAGCGGCTCGTTGGCGAAGCGTTGGTAGTGCGCCAGAGCCATCAGTCCAATTACGCCGCAGAGCGCAACGCCCACCGCCGCGCCAATAGCTGCCCCTTTTCCCTCGGCGGCACTCCCCCGCTTGCCTAAGTGCTCTTTTAGTTCCTCTAAAGACGGCCCGGCGTCGCGGTAGCCTTTCGGTAGAGGCATCGTGCGTTTGAAAATCAGGAGCACAAAAGGCATGGCAACCAGTGCGACCCATCCTCCAAATAATCCACTGTTCATAGCCACAGTATAGCAGAAAAACCCGAACCCACCTGGCTATTCGCACTGAGATTAGCGGGGAGGAGGAGCGCCCCAGAGTTTCTCTAGCAGCATGTACAGCTCCGAGTCGTGGGCTTTGAGCTGAGCGGTGTTAAAGGGAAAAAAATCATTGGCCCCAAAGAACGCCTCCGTTCCCTCGGCGAAGTACTCCTGCACATTGGTAAGAGCGTAGGCGCGGTCAAAGCGCTTGCGGCCCTCGGAGTCCTGGCGCTCCACTCTGTCGTACTTGCCGCTGGCGATTGCGTTTTTGTAGGCCGTAAGAAGGCGCGGCTCGTCGTTGCCTAGAACCCGGTCGTGGTAGGCGTGGGCCAGCTCATGAAGCACAAAGAGTGGCATACGGCGCGTCTCGGCATCGAAGTTTTTAACATCGGTGATCTCGACACCCTGGACCATCTCCGGGTTGCGGCCATTCTCGCGCAGCCACCCGGCACCCGGATGGTACTCGGCACGGGGCGGTGTTTTCGGGTACTCCGGCGAGAGCCAGAGTGTCACGCGTTTCAGCTCCACAAGTGGTTTGGCCGCGACGAGCTTACAGATCGCCTTGAGCTGTGCGGTCAGCAGCACCAGCGCCCAGTCCAGCGCGGCGGCATCTTGCTGGCGTAGCACGGTGCTGATTTTCACCGTCCATCCGAGAATATTTTTCGTCTCATACCGTATCTCTTGCATCGTAGGGCAGTGTAGCACTAGAGCAAGAGTGATTCAAGCACTCTGCCACAGCTTGGTACAGATGTTGTCTTGAAATTCCGATACTCTTTCTGAAACTATGCGAAATACGGTTGCTATTCTGGGAATCCCTATAGATGATCTCAATACAGAGCAGGTCATGGAGCGCCTTGATGAGTTTGTGGCATCGCGGCGATTTCATCAAGTGGCGACAGCAAACACAGATTTCTTGATTCAGGGGCTTGACGACCCGGAGCTCAAGGCGATTCTCTGGACGGTTGATCTAGTGGTGCCCGATGGAATGCCGATTGTGCTTGCCTCAAAGTGGCTCGATGCGCCTTTGAAAGAGCGTGTCACGGGTGCGGATCTCGTGCCGATGCTGGCGCAGCGTGCCGCGCAAAAAGGCTACAAGATCTTCATGCTGGGCGGCAAGCCGGAGAACGCCCAGAAGGCGAAGATTCGAATGGAGCAAGAGAATCCCGGCCTGCAGATTGTCGGATGCAGCTCCCCAGCTCCCTCGCATATCGTGACGATGGACAACGAGAAAATACTCGCCGAGATTGAGGCGGCGCAGCCCGATATTCTGCTGGTTGCTTTTGGGAACCCCAAGCAAGAAAAATGGATCCACATGCACCGGGATCGGCTCAACGTGCCCGTGTGCATCGGGGTTGGGGGGACCTTTGACTTTCTGGCGGGAGCGACCGTGCGCGCCCCCGAGTGGATGCAGAAGTCGGGGTTTGAGTGGCT
>NZ_JAYUPA010000795.1:0-3339 GCF_043760365.1 Armatimonas sp. | reverse complement strand
GACGGCTCAATAAAAAAACATTGTGGCATTGTGTTCTCTAAACTCTTCTGGCACTATATCGTACTTACCAGCTTACAAAGTGTGCCAACGATCTTAGCTTAGAGCTTAGAGTTTCTTTGCAGATCATCCGGGGTGTTCACATTGTGAAGCTGCGCGGCCAGCTCCGGGGGCAGAAGTGCCTCTTTCCAGCGGCTACGCTGTATAAGCCCGTGGAGCGAGCGCCGCCCTGCCAGGAGTAGCTCCTCCGCCGTGGGCAGGCAGGCGGGGCTGTAGATCGCAAAGAGGGGTTCGAGTGAACTCGGAGTGTTATTTGTTTGTGGAGTGTTATTTGTTGGGGGGTGCGCCGCCACGAGAATCTCAATATTCTCAGCTCTCTGGGCCTGCTCCCAGCTTTGGATTAGCCATAAAATGGCCTCACGTCGCAGCTCGGGAAGGTCGCAGGCAAGCGCGAGAACGGGGCCTTGAGTGACTTGGAGCGCGGTGATAATTCCGCCCAGCGGCCCGTGATTAGGAAGAGCATCTGGAAAGCAGCGAACCGAGGCGGGCAGCTCGGGATGCGAGGCGCGACCAATCACCACAAGAGGCAAGCCGGTGGCCAGGCACTCCGTGACTATCCCAGGAAGAAAGAGCGCTGCCTTGTCTTGGCCAAAGCGCTGGCTCTTTCCTCCCGCCAAAATCGCGATACTTAGCTGCACAGCGTCTTGTGTCTTTGCGCAAAGCCCGACGGGGGCGCAAAAGTCGCCGTGGACTCCTGGGCCTCTTTAGGGCGCGGGTGGGCACAGGGGAAGTCTTTCTCGACAAAGAACTTGTAGTGCTCCGTCGTCACATAGACTCCCTCTGTTTGGGGCTGCGCGAGCTCCGCTAGTTCGCAGGAGCTCAGCGTTAGGGTCAGTGCCCCGGGAGTGTCGGAGTGGAGCACACTCTCTGCGCCCGACTGGAGCGCGACGCTCCAGCCACCGGGAAAGAGCGCACTTTCCCTGATTGCCTGGCCCGCTTGCAGCGCGGCAAGCTCGCCGGGCGTGATTCGCAGACGAAGGGAGCTCTCCATCCAGCGCACTTTCATGAACCAGCCTCTTTCTCGCCCGCCGCCGCTTCCTCGGGGGTGGCAGGGCGGACGCGCACCGCACTTACTTTGAACTCGGGGATCTTGGAGATGGGATCCAGGTTTCGCGCTGTGAGAAGATTCGCGGACCGCCCCCCGCCCCAGTGGTAGGGAAGGAAGACCGTGTCATCGCGGATGGTTTTTACGACACTTGCCTGGAAAGTGGCTTTTCCTCGGCGGCTCTCCAGAGTGACCCACTGGCTCTGGGAAATGCCAAGCCGCGCTGCCAGAGTCGGGTGAATCTCGACATGTGGCTGCGGGTACTGCTTTACCAGCCCCGCGATGCGGCGCGTTTGCGTACCGGAGAGATACTGGCTCACCACACGTCCCGTTGTGAGCCAGATGGGGTATTCGGCATCCACGACCTCAGCGGGGGGGCGGTAGGTGATCGGATGGAAGTGTGCCTTGCCATCCGGAGTGTGAAACTTATGGTCCTCAAAAAGCCGTGGGGTTCCGGGGTGGTCTTCCGTGGGGCAGGGCCAGAAGACCCCGTTGTTTTTCTCGATCTTCTCGTAGGTGATCCCGCCGTAGTCCGCCGTGCCGCCATGTGATGCGCGCCGAAGCTCGGTGAAGATGGCTTCGGGGCTGTCGAACTGAAAGCCCTTCTCCCGCCCGAGACGCTGGGCAATCGCCTGGAGAATCTGCCAGTCCGCCTTGGCCTCACCGGGGGGATCAACGGCCTTGCGAATCCGAATGACCCGACCCTCCGCGCTGGTGCTTGTGCCCTCGTCCTCCTCGTGGAGCGCACTGGGCAGGACAATATCGGCGTGCTGGGCGGTCTCGGAGAGGAAAAAGTCCATTACGGTGTAGTGCTCTAGGCGCTCCAGTGCCTCACGAGTGAAGTGGGAGTCTGGCAGGGAGACCAGAGGGTTGAAGCACAGCGAGAGCAGCCCCTTGATCTCACCGTCGTGAATGGCGTTCATGATCTCTTGTGCTGAGAGCCCCTTGCCTGGAATCTCACTCTCCAGCACCCCCCAGACCTCGGCGATGACCTTGCGGTGCTCCGGGTTGGTGATATCGCGGTTGCCGGGGAGCTGATCGCACTTATGGCCGTGCTCGCGCCCTCCCTGGCCATTGCCCTGCCCGGTGATTGTTCCGTAGCCGCAGCCCGGCCTGCCGAGCCGCCCGGTTGCCAGAACGATATTGATGCACGAGAGCACATTCTCGACACCTTTGCTTTGGTGCTCAATCCCGCGGGCATGGAGCAGGAAGCTGGTCTTGGCGGGCCCCCAGAGCTCGGCGGCTTTAATAATCAGCTCGGCAGAAACCCCGGAGTCGGCGGCGGCTTTCTCTGGTGTGTAGTCCGCGACAGCCGCTTTTGTATCGTCCCAGCCGCTGGTGTACTGGGCGATAAATGCCTCGTCGGTCCAGCCGCGCTCAATCAGCACATGGAGAATCCCGTTCATCAGCGCTGAGTCGCCGCCGGGGCGCACGGGGAGATGGAGATCCGCCGTGCGGGCAAGAGGTGTCACGCGGGGATCCACCATGATCAGCTTTGCACCCCGGTCCCGTGCCCGCCAGATGTAGTCGGTCGTGATGGGGGAGCACTCGGCGATATTGCTGCCGGTTACTAAAATCACATCCGCGAGCACGATATCGTCCCAGGAGTTGGCGGCCCTATCTATCCCGAAAGCTTTCTTATTGCCCGCGCCCGCCGAGACCATGCACAGCCGCCCGTTGTAGTCTAGATTCGCTGTCTGGAGCGCAAGCCGCGCGAACTTGCCCACCAGATACGACTTCTCATTGGTGAGCGAGACTCCGGAGAGCATCGCGAACGAGTCGTTGCCGTGGGTTTTCTGAATGCGCTGAATCTCCCGCACGGTCGTGTTCAAGGCTTCGTCCCAGGAAATACGCTCAAACCCCTTTCCCTCCACGCGCTTCATTGGGTAGAGCAGGCGATCCGGGTGCTCATTTTGCATGTAGCGCAGGATGCCTTTGGGGCAGAGCTTGCCGCGATTAAACGGAAAGTCCTCGCGGGGTTCAAAGCCAATCACTTTATTATTTTTGACCTTGAGGTTGATGCCGCACTGCTGCCCACAGAAGCAGCAGTGTGTCGCCACGAGCTTGTCCGGCTGCCCCTGGTAGGCCCAGCCTCCGGGCGGACTGGTGTTGAGATGTGGCCCGAACTGATCTATGAGTTCAGCCATCGGAAGGGAAAGTTTTGCCATGAATTTACAACTTGTAGTTTATCTCGCCGTAGGCAAAGAAGCCTTTGCTATCTGGGTAGATGCCTTTCA
>NZ_JAYUPA010000794.1:0-3341 GCF_043760365.1 Armatimonas sp. | reverse complement strand
CTCGGGCGTGAGCACGGCAAACGCCGCTTCGGGCCAGCCAGATTCCCGCACGAGTGTCTGAAGTTTAAGCGCGATCTGCGGCGTTTTTTCTGCGGGCTTGAGCACCACGGGCGCACCAACGGCGATGGCAGGAGCAAGCTTATGGGCCACAAGATTGAGCGGGAAGTTAAACGGTGTCACGGCGGCAACAGGCCCAACCGGGAAACGGCGCACCAGCCCGAGCTTACCCACTGCCGCGGCGCTCAGATCAAGTGGCAACAGCTCCCCCCCGAAGCGCCGAGCCTCGTCGGCGGCGAGCGAAAACGTCAGGCAGGCGCGGTCCACTTCCACACGGGCATCACGGATCGGCTTCCTAGCCTCGTCGCAGAGAAGCTGTGCGAAGGCGTCGCGCTGCTCCCGCAGGCCATCGGAAACCGCTGTCAGAATAGCATGGCGCTCGTAGGAGGCGAGTGTGCGGGTGCTGTCAAAGCTCGTGGCGGCGGCAGCGATTGCTCTCTCGGCCTCGTGCAACGTGGTGAATTTCATCCCCTCAGGATACCGTAAAATCGGTGGTATCCTGAGACATGCAAACCGAAGCACCCGCGCCTAAGCCGCTGCGCCTACCTGTCTATGGCCTCAATGCGGGGACGTATCTGCCGACAAGTGCCGCTGTCCGTGCCCGTTTTGGGGAGAACTGGTTCAGTTTCTCCCCTGGGCTAGGACCGGTTCTGCCTCTCCCATTCCCCGGACTCTCCCCCGATTTTTCCCTCGCCACACAGACAAAGAAAGTGGCGGGCTTGAATAACCGCGTCTTTATGGCACTTCTTGGCGCACAGTACCAGTGGCCGCTTTTTCGGCTCACCGTACCAGAGGGTCAGCCCTTGCGCTTGCCAAAGCTACTGCCCTACGCGGGACTGGGTGCCGGGGGAGTCTATGCCAATGTGCGCAGCGAGGCAGACCGTGTCAATGGAAGCGGCTTCGCTCCCAGTGCAAGTGTCTATGCAGGGACAAGTATCGGGATCAATAGCTTTTTTGAGGCGCGCTGGCGCAGTGTGGGTAGAGTACAGGGCTTCGATCTCTCAGGGCTGGATCTCGGTGCAGGAATTCGTTTCTAGCCGCCGTCGCTGGCTTTTCCTGGCACTGGCCTGCATCCCGACGGGCCTGGCCACACGCCCCCTCAAGCGCCAAGTCGAGGCACTGGCAATCGCCTGTCTGGTAGAGTTCAGTCAGCTCTGGCACACTCCCTGGCTGGAGGCACTGCGCCAGACGAAGCTTGGTGCACTGGCGGTTGGAGGCAGCTTCTCCTGGGGAGATCTTGGCTGCTACGGCGCAGGGATAGCACTGGGAGCACTCCTAGACAAAAAACGTAAATGACGGTGAAAAAGGCTCAGCGCAAGAGAGTTAAGAATTGTGACAAGGTTACCGACTATGTAAAAGTAACATTCCATGAAAATTCTAGCTGTTGAAGAAGACGCTCTTTCTGCCCTCCTGCTCCACGAGGCACTGGAGCGCCACGGGCATCAGGCAACCATCGTTCGCGATGGTGAGGCGGCCTGGGAGCAGCTCACTCACGGAAGCAACCCACGCAGCGAGACCCGTATCCAGTCTGTCTATAACTTACTCATCACGCGCTGGAACGCCCCCAAGGTCAATGGGCTGGACATCTGCCGCCGGATCCGGCATCCGGATATCGGAATTGATAACCTGCCTGTTCTGATGGCGATGGATAGCGACACACCCGATAACCGGCAACGCTCTCTGGAGGCGGGTGCCGTTACCTGTGTGCGCTACCCACTGGAGGTGGAAGAGATTCGGACAGCTCTCCAGGATCTCCTCGCACTCCCTCCCGCCGAAAAGACGAATAACTTCGCCACCGCTCCTGCGGAAGATCTGGCACTGGCCCGAGTGGGTGGCTCCGCTCTCGCGGAAACCAACAGCACGACACGCACCACGCGCAGCCCCGTAATTCCCTCAACAGGTGCTGGCCTCCCTGCAGTTCTTCCCTCCACCGGAACACTCGGTGCCAAGGAGCGCCTGGGGGAGATTCTGATCACGCGCGGTCTGATCAGCCACGGACAGCTTGCGCAGGCGCTGGAGATCCAGAGCCTCACTCGGGAGCGACTCGGCTCGATTCTGGTAAGCAAGGGCTGGGTCAACGAGCAGGACATCACGGCAGCACACAGCCGCCAGATAGACATGACCTTTGTCAATGTGGAGAGTGAGAGTGTCTATGAAGACGGCCTCAGTCTCATTCCACGGGAGCAGGCACTCGCCCTGTTGGTGCTGCCGTTGGAGCCCTCCGAAGACGATGCCTATCTCTCGGATCCCCCGATTCGCGCTGCGGTCGCCAATCCCTGGAACACTCCCGCGATTGATCTGGTTCAGGCACGCACCAAGCGCCGTGTCAAGGCCGTTCTGGCAGAGAGCACCGCCCTTAAACGTGCCATCGAGCTGGCCTACCAGACTAGCAGTCGCTCCTACGAGAAAAATCAGCTCAGCCGCTCTCTGGAAGCGACTCTGACGATCCTCAACGACGATGCAACGCTCTCCCCCGCGGAGACCCGTCGCCTTGCAGAAGATGCTGACAATGTCGCCACGATGGACGATCCCAACGATGCGCCCATCATCAAGTTTGTCAATACCATCCTGATTGAGGCAGTGCGTCGCCGTGCTTCCGATGTCCATATTGAGCCCTACAAGAAAGACTTCCAGGTTCGCTACCGCATTGACGGGCATCTCAATGTGATGCATGTCCTGCCCAAGACCTCGTTTGCTGCGCTTTCCTCACGTATCAAGATCCTCAGTGATCTGGATATCGCGGAGCGCCGCTTGCCTCAGGATGGGCGTATCAACCTGAGCATTGATGGGCGCACGGTACAGTTCCGTGTCTCGACCCTGCCGAATCTCTACGGTGAGCGTGTCGTGCTCCGGGTGCTCGATGGCGGCGCTACCCAAAAGAATATCGAGCAACTGGAGTTCTCTAAACCCAATCTGGAGGCGTTTCACTCCCTCATCAAGCGCCCCTACGGCATTATTCTCGTGACGGGGCCGACGGGCTCCGGTAAGACCACCACGCTCTACGCCGCGCTCAATGCGGTCAAAGACCCCGCCACGAATATCATGACCTGTGAAGATCCCGTGGAGTACGAGATGGATCGGATCAGCCAGAGCATGGTCAACCCGAAGGCGGGCCTCACCTTCGCATCACAGCTTCGTGCGATTCTACGGCAGGACCCCGATGTCGTGCTGGTAGGGGAGATTCGCGATGGGGAAACGGCGGAGATCGCTTTCAAGGCCGCGATGACGGGGCACCTGGTGCTCTCGACCCTGCACTGTAACTCAGCGGCGGGTGCCTCCATGCG
>NZ_JAYUPA010000793.1:0-3342 GCF_043760365.1 Armatimonas sp. | reverse complement strand
GGGCTACGAAGTCTCGGTGATGAAGCGGCTGATGGACAAGATCGGGCTTGTGGGAGGCCCCGTGCGCCCACCGCTCGCCGACCTGCGCGAGAGTGAGGTCGCGGAGCTGGAACTTCTGGCGACGCTCTGGCGTTCCGAGCGGTAGGATAATACTATGGCACAGAACAACGCCGGAGCCCCCAAAGCGGTGGCACTTCTCGCTTTCATTGGCCTCCTGGGCTGGTCCTGGTGGCGCAATCAGAAGAATGTCTTGCCTCCCACGCGGAACGTAGCGGGCGGGCCACAAGCCCTAGCCGCCTCGGATTCCCTCCCGCGCTACGGCTTCGCTCTCACACAGAGTGCCAAGGCACTGGGGGTTGACTTCACCCACACCTCACCCACGCTCGACCCAAAGCTTGCGCCGATCCTGCCCCGTATCGCCGATATGGGCGCGGGTGTCGCCGTGGCCGACTACGACAAAGACGGCTGGCCGGACTTCTATGTCACCCGCTCCGGTGAGAACAGTAAAAATGCGCTCTATCACAACAAAGGCGACGGCACCTTCGAGGAAGTGGCGGAAAAACTCGGCGTCGCGGACCTCAATAAAGACGGTAGCGGAACCAGCCAGGGCGCTCTCTGGGGAGACTTCGACGGCGATGGCTGGGAAGATCTGCTGGTCTACAAGTGGGGCCGCGCCGAGCTGTTAAAAAACAACGCGGGCAAGAGCTTCACCCGCGTCACGGAGACAGCAAACCTGCCTCAGTGGATGAACGCCAACACTGCGACACTCCTCGACTACGACCGCGACGGCAAGCTCGATATTCTGCTCTGCGGCTACTTCGACGAGCAGCACGATCTATGGCACCTCAAGACCACTAAGATCATGCCTGATGCTCTTAACTTCGCGTCGAATGGTGCGACAAAGCACTTACTGCACAACGAAGGTAACTTCACGTTTCGCGACACGACCCAAGAAGTCGGGATGACCAACCGCTCCTGGCTACTGGCCGCTATCGCCGCCGATCTACGTGGCACTGGCTACCCCGATCTCTTTCTGGCATCGGACTATGGCAAGCCGGAGCTATGGCGCAACAACAACGGGAAAAGCTTCACGCAGATCGGCGAGGAAGCCGGGATTCGCAAGCAGTCCAAGAGCGGGATGAACGCCGCATTCGGGGATATCTACAACGATGGCCGCCTCTCCGTCTACATCTCTAATATCTGGGAAGATGGCCAGTTGATGCAGGGCAACAACCTCTGGGTTCCCAAAGAAGGCACCGGAAAGAGCTTAGAGTACGAGAACCTAGCGGAGGCAGTGGGTGTCGAGAAAGGCGGCTGGAGCTTTGGTGCCCAGTTTGGCGATCTGAACAACGATGGCTTCCAGGACCTCTATCTCACCAACGGCTACATCTCCGCAGATAAAGACAAGAGCTACTGGTACGACTACGCCACCATCACCCCCGCGACGGCGGAGATTATCAAGGATGTGGTGAACTGGCCCCCGATGAAAGGCCGCAGCCTCTCGGGCTACCAGCAGAAGCGTGTCTGGCTCAATGATGGTGCAGGGCGTTTTACCGAAGTGGCGCAGGCCGTGGGTGCGACCGATCTCTTCGATGGCCGCGCGGTGGCGCTCGCGGATCTCGATAATAATGGCACCCTCGACATTCTCGTGGCAAATCAGCGCGGCCCGCTCCTGGTCTACAAAAACCAATCGGATCCCAAGAACCACTGGCTAACGGTCTCTCTGGAGGGCAAAACAAGCCCCATTGGTGCCGAGGTAACTCTCTTCTGGAAGGGCATGAAGCAGCGCCAGGTTGTTACAGGTGGTGTTGGCTTCTGTGCCCAGAACGATAGACGTCTTCATTTTGGCCTCGGCACAAGCTCTATGATCGAGAAAGTGGAAATCCGCTGGCCGGGCGGTAAAATAACAACGGTACCCGCACCGAAAGCGAACCAAATTCTTACCATCAAAGAAAGCACTCCTTAAAGCAATGACACCCGCTATTGCCTACGATTCCCCTAGCCGTCGTGGCTTACAAATAGACAGCAAGTATGTGGCACCAATCTTGATTAGCTGCATCTTGCTCCTGGGACACTTCTCCACGGGCATGCTCGCCGACTGGCGAAAAACCGCGCTCTGCATTATTGTCAGTATTGTCACCGAGGCCCTTTTTGGCTACCTCACTCTCAAGAAAATGCCCCACCTGGCAAGCGCCTATGTCTCAGGCATCTCCTGCGGAATCTTAGTACGTTCGACCGAGTGGTGGCCCTTTCTCGTCGCGCCCGCCCTCTCGATCATCAGTAAATACGTGATCCGCGTAGACGGACGCCATCTCTGGAACCCGTCGAATCTGGCAATCGTCCTTCTCTTGTTGCTCGCGCCCGAGTCTATGTACACCCTGGGTTTCCAGTTTGGCAACCATGCGCTGGCGGCAATCGTGATCTGGATTCTAGGCTCAGTGATTATCTACCGTCTCAAGCGCTTCCATATCTGTTTTACCTACATGCTGTGCTTTGCGCTCTTCGCCCTGCTTCGCGCCGCACTCCACAGTGATATGGCGTTCGGCCCCGCTCTTCGTTATGAGTTCGCTCCGCTGACCAGCGCCATGTACCAGCTCTTTGTGTTCTTCATGATCACCGACCCCAAGACCACGGTGCATTCGAAGAAAGGCCAGATGCTGGTGGCTTTTCTGGTGGCGGCAGCGGAGTTTGTGCTCCGGCAGTGGGGCAAGGACTGGAATATTCATATCGCCAGCCACGCTCCCTACTTCGCACTCACTCTGATGGGACCTGCCGCGAACCTCATCGAGATCTACAAAGTGCGCCGGGCAAAGTCCGCCCAATAAATTGGGCGTCTGCAGTGACACTTCGTGCCGCAAAGCCCGTGCCGGGCTACAAATATCCCCAGCCCGGCACGGGCTTTGCGGCTGAGGAACGAAGCCACTGCAGACGCCGATTTCAATCGGCGTTTAGCGCGGGAAGAGAAACAAAAGCACTTTATCGAAGCGGGCGGCCCAGGACGACTCATTGTGCTGGGCTCCTTCGAACTCCTGGTAGGTAAGCTCGCTCCCCTCTTTCCAGCCTTTTTCCTTCAGCGCGTCGCGCAGGAGCCGCGTGTCGGGCAGGGCATTGTCGCCCTCAGAAGTACCAATATCCACCCAGAGTTTTAGGGCGAGCTTCTTGGTGATTGCTTTTAGGATTGCCTTCTCATCCCACCACACCGAGGGCGAGAGAATCGCGAGCTTCCCAAAAATATCAGAGCGCTTAAGCCCCACCCAGAGCGAGATCAGCCCCCCCAGCGACGAGCCTCCCAGCGCGGTGTTTGCCGCCTCCGTCTTTGTGCGGTAGTTACGATCAATAAAG
>NZ_JAYUPA010000792.1:0-9548 GCF_043760365.1 Armatimonas sp. | reverse complement strand
GATTTCTAGCGACTGAGTTTGTTTGGCAGATGTCCGAAAAATCATGTTCTGTGTGTTTGTCAGGCTGACGAACACCGCTGTATTGAGGGTTTGTTTTCCCTGGCTCGACTGGTACTTGTCGGGTTTTCCCAGGCGTCTGTCCGGCCACACAGTGAGAGGATCGGCATCGTCGGGGAGCTGCACCGCGGTGGCTTCCTCGAGGCGTTGGCGCATCCGATCCGTGCTCGACGAGCCGGATCGCAGGGAGTGACTGGTAGCCTGCATCCCTAAGGAAAGCCGCACTGCACCAATAAACAAGAGAAGTGACCCGACGATTACCAGTGTTGCAATGGCCGTGGCGACGAGAAGCTCTAGCATGGAGTGTGCGCGCGTGTATTTTCGCGGCTTGCTCACAGGGTTCTCCAGGGTGCTCACAGGGGGCTCCGGGGAATGAGAGTCGTTTCTGAGTAGCTATGTGCGAGTCCTGAGCTATCCTGCCACCTCACTTCGGCGGTCACTCGGACAAGAGGATACGTGTCGCTCCCAGCGACTGTCCGTTTTGAGGGAAGATAGGGTGCCATATAGACGTTGCCACGTGGCACCGAAGCGCCAGTGCCAGGAAAGTACTGGCTGAGCTGATTGGATTGGGTGAACTCAAAGGTCGCACTGACTGCGCCCTGCGCATTTTCGAGGCGGGTCGGAGTCGTGGGCGCTCCATCCACGATCCCTGCGCCACTCTGGCCCAGATCGGGTCCATTGAGCGCCGTGTATCCTACCGCCTGAATCTGACTTAGTTTATTAGCAACCAGGGTTCTTGCCACAAGAAAGCCACCCGCCTGGTGATTAGAGTGAGCCGACGCACTTAGGGTGATAGCCACCATGATTCCCATTGCTACCAAAAGAACCATGCTCAGCAATACTTCCGTTAATGAAAAGCCATGAAGACGATTACTCCTACTCACATTGGAGATTATCGGCCTGCACTATAATTCGCAGTAGAGTTGCCGACTGACTTTGTGCGTGATACAATCCCCCCTTGGCGCAGTGTTACTGCGTCGGGAGAAAAATCAATCATGCCGAAGATGAAGAGCCACAAGAGCGCAGTCAAGCGATTTCATGGTACCGGCACGGGTAAGCTGATGCACCGGCACAGCAAACGGCACCACTCGATGGTGAAAAAGAGCCCTCAGTGCCTGCGTCGTTTGTATGCCGAGTCCGTGCTGGATCCGGGTAAGGCGAAGGCGGTAGGTCGCCAGCTTCCCTACGGAGCCAACTTCTAAATCGTAGACCCTCACCGCCCGGGGAGACGCTCACAAAAAGCGCCGGGTTGGTACACGGGAAGAAACAGCGGCAGCAAGAGCCGCGCCCGATAAGGAAAGAGTAAGATGCCTAGAGTCAAACGTGGCGTGATGACAAAGAAGCGCCACAATAAGATCATCAAGCAAGCGAAGGGCTATTTCAGCTCTCGCAAAAATGTATTCCAGACAGCCAATGAGGCTGTCGCCAAGGCCGGAAACTATGCGTACCGTGACCGTCGCGTTAAGAAGCGTGATTTCCGCCGCCTGTGGATCGCCCGTATGAGTGCGGCTTGCCGCAATGGGGGAACAACCTACTCCGCGTTTATTCATGCGCTGGGTAAGGCGGAGATCTCCCTGGATCGCAAGGTTCTCTCGGACATGGCGATCAACGATCCCGGAGCGTTTACCGCCCTCATCAAGCAGGTGGGTCTCGCGGGCTAACCCCGCCTGTGGAACAAAACAAAAAGCCCGTGGCATCCGCCACGGGCTTTTTTCACACCAACCCCCCATCCCCCGTCCGACGGGGGGGATAATAGGAACATGACCGACGAACTAAAACAGATTGAGGCGGAGGCGCTGGCGGCGATTGCTGCGGCGGAGGCGACTGGGGCGCTGGATGAGGCCGATATTGCCTATCTGGGCCGTAGAAATGGCAAGCTTACCGGGATGATGCGTCAGCTTGGGAGCCTGCCCGCTGACCAGAGGCCGCTCTTTGGCCAGGCGCTTAACGAGGCTAAAGCGCGGGTTGAGACCGCGCTCGCCGAGCGTAAGGCGCAGCTTGCTGCCGCCGAGCTTGCGGTTCGTGAGCAAGCCGAGGCGATTGACGTGACGCTTCCGGGGCGCTCACGTGCCCCCGGACGGCTGCACCCGCTCACGCGCACTTTTGCCGATGTTAAGCAGGTGTTTCTCGGGCTGGGCTTCACGTTTGTGGATGGCCCCGATGTCGAGGACTATTTGTTTAACTTCGACTGGTTGAACTACCCGCAGGATCACCCGGCCATGGACGAGCAAGACACGTTCTATGTCGACGGGGGAGCCGCTTCGGGGCAACCTGGCGCGTGGCTCTTGCGCACGCACAGCACGGGGTCACTCCAGGGACGCACCCTCACCAACGCGCCCGAGGCTCCGTTCCGTATGGCGACCATGGGCCGCTGCTTCCGTCGCGACGCCATGGACGAGACCCACTCGCACACATTTCATCAGATTGATGGCTTCTCTATCGCGGAGGGCATCTCGCTGGCTGATCTCAAAGGCGTACTCGCCGAGATCGCCCGTGGGCTCTTTGGCCCGGATGCCATTGTCAGGTTCCGTCCGGACTTCTTTCCCTTTGTTGAGCCGGGCGTGGAAGTCGCGGTCTGGTGGAACAACCGCTGGCTCGAATTAGGCGGCGCGGGGCTGATCCACCCCAATATCCTAAAGCGCGCGGGCTACGACACGGAAAAATACACCGGCTGGGCCTTTGGCCTCGGGCTAGACCGCATGCCCATGATCCGCTACGGTGTCAAAGACCTGCGGCTCTTCCTTGATAACGACCTGAGATTTCTGGGGCAGTTCTAAAATGAGAATTCCACTGAGTTGGCTAAATAACTATATCGCCGTTTCGGAGGGCGAGCAGGCCGAGGTCGCTGATGCGCTGACCATGGCGGGGCTGGAGGTCGAGGAGACGCTTCAGACGCCGTTTGGAGACGTCTGGCACACCAAGATCACCCCGAATCGCGGCGACTGGGCCAGTGTCTACGGCACCGCACGGGAGCTTGCCGCCATCTATCCAAACAAGAAGCTGCAACCACCCCATCCCCCCCGCTTGGCGGGGGAAGGGGGGGGAATCAAAATCCAAATTGACGACAGCGCGAACTGCCACCGATTTCGTGCGACCGTGATCAAGGGGGTCAGGATCGGCCCGACCCCGCAGTGGATTCAGGATCGCCTGACTGCCGCGCTGGGCGACCGGTATCGCATGATCAACAATGTCGCCGATATCACCAACTATGTGATGTTAGAGCTCGGCCAGCCGCTTCATGCCTTTGATCTGGACACGATCCCCAATGGCGAGATTGTCGTGCGGCAGGCACTTCCAGGCGAGAAGCTGGTGACACTGGATGGCACCGAACACGAGCTGCCGCTTGGGACGCTTTGTATCTGCGATAACCAACGGGCGATCTCGATTGCGGGGATTATGGGCGGCAAAGACACCGAGATTACCGAGGGGACGACCAACGTGTTGCTGGAAACCGCGCACTTTGACCCGTTCTGCGTGCGCCGCACTGCCAAGAAAATCGTGCGTTCTGAGGCGAGCTATCGGTTTGAGCGCTATGTTGATCCTAACTTAGTTACGCTTGCAGGAGATCGTGCGGCGCAGCTCATTATCGAGCACTGTGGTGGCGAGCTCGTCGGGGTTTCGGAAACTGTGGCGCAGCCGATCCCGAAGCGACGGTTTCTAGCGCGGCTCGATCGGGTTCGTGCGTTGCTCGGTGTGGACGTGGATCGCGACGCGGCGATTGCGGCACTAACCCGCCTTGGTTTGGAGGTGGAGCAGTCGGCGGGGGCGCTGGACTGCCTCATTCCTGCCTGGCGGCCTGATCTTGCGATTGAGGACGATATCGCCGAGGAAGTGGGGCGGATCGCGCTGGGGTACGCCAATATCCCCGAGAAGATCGCCTGGCAGATCGGGCAGCGAGGTCAGGACTCGCCGCGCGCCGCGTTTATTATGCGCCTCAAAAATGCACTTGTCCAGCAGGGCTTGCAGGAAGTCATTACCCACTCGCTGGTCGCCGACGGCGGCCCCGGAGCGCTGCTTCTGCGCAACCCAATGGCCCCTGAGTACAGCCAGCTTCGTACCTCGCTCGTGCCCAATCACATTGGAATCGCCCAGCGTGCCACTCGTGAGGGTATCCGTGACATTGCGATCTTCGAGGTTGCCAATGTCTACAAACCCGGAGCCGAACCCCTGCGCGTTTCTGGTCTGGTCGCGGGTTCGGGCAACCCCAATCTGTGGGCGATCAAGGGCGAGAGCTACCCGGCGGATTTCTACTTCGCCAAGGGCCTTGTCGAGAGCCTGCTGGAAGGCCTTGGGATCGTCGCTGAGTACGTCGCCGACACGTCACCGTTTACCCATCCGTATCGCACGGCCAGCGTTTTGGTCAACGGCCAGAACATTGGAATGGTCGGCGAGTTCTCGACGGCAGTGATCGAGGCCAACGACCTACCCAAGCGCACTTGTGTCTTTGGTCTGGACGGTGAAGCTCTCGCGCTTCTCGCGCACGAAACGAAAGTCGGGTTCTCCGCGCTCCCCGAGTTCGCACCGGCGACCCGTGATCTTGCGCCGGTCTTCTCCAAAGACATTCCCTACGCCCAGATTGAGCAAGTGGCGCACGAGAGTGCCGGGTCGCTGCTGGAGTCGCTGCGGCTCGTGGATGTGTTTGAGGACGCGAGTAAACTAGGCGAGGGAAAGCGCTCGCTCACGCTTCGCTTTACCCTCCGTGCGCCGGATCGGACGCTCACCGGCGAGGAGATTGAGGCGACCCTAGCAAATATCCGAAAAGCACTGACGGGAATCGGAGCCGAGCGGCTATAATAACCCCAGAAAACTTCCCCTTCTTTCGTCCCGTGGAACGCGGAAAAAGACGAAGGAAGGGGGGCCAGGGGGATGGATGTTCAAAGTAGCCATTATCGGCACTGGCCTGCCGTGGAAAACGGAAGGCGCGACGGGATTTGGGATGAGCCGTGCCCATGCGCCTGGGTATGCCAAGTCCGGCAAGTGTGAGATTGTTGCACTCTCGGATCTTAAAGAAACGAGCATGACAGAGTTCAATGTGGACTTCTGTAATGGCAAAGCGCGGCAGTACACGGACTATAAACAGATGCTCGCCGCTGAGAAGCCTGACATCGTCTCGATTGCCACCTGGCCGCACCTGCACGCGGAGATGACTATTGGAGCCGCTGAGTCAGGTGTGAAGGCGATTCACTGCGAGAAGCCGATGGCGGGGACGTTCGGTGAGGCGCGGCGCATGGCGGCGGTCTGTGCCGAGCGGGGCGTCCAGCTCACGTTTAATCACCAGCGCCGCCATCTGCCCGCGTTTCAGACCGCAAAGAAGCTCATTGCCGAGGGGGCGATTGGGGAGCTGACCCGGCTGGAGGGAAGCTGCTCGAATCTGCTGGACTGGGGGACGCACTGGCTCAATATGTTCCAGATGCTCAACGGGGAGGCCGCGCCCCTCTGGGTGATGGGACAGGTGGACTACCGCAAGCCGCATCAAGTCTACGGTGTCATCCACGATACCGATGGGATGTGCCTGGTGGGTTACGAAAACGGCGTCCACGGCCTGCTCTGCACCGGAGAAACGGCGGAGAAAGCCGTGGGCTGCTCGATCAAGGCCATCGGAACCGAAGGGACGCTGGAGCTTCACAACACGGCACCCCATATTTGCCTTCGCAAAGGAAGCACGCTGGAAGAGCTGACAGGCGCTGAGACCGAGGGCGGACTGCACGGGGGCTTCGCCAACCACGATAATGTGGTGGATCTGGTGAATGCACTCGAAAACGGCACGAAACCCCTCTGTGATGTGAGCAACGCGCTGGCGACCACCGAGATTATCTACGCCTGCTACGAGTCGGCGCGGCGGCGGGGGCGCATTGACCTGCCTCTGACCATTGATGATCACCCCCTGGTAGCACTGGTGGCGTCGGGAGCGTATCCCGCGACAGCGCCGTGAAGGTATAGTGAGTGGTAAGGATCAAAGAAACTATGCGACGAAATTTATTTTTTGTGGGCGCTCTGGCGCTCGTGGCAGGCTGCGCTTCAACAGGAACAACGACTCCTCAGCTTAATCTACCGACGGCGGCGCAGCTTCGGGCGGTGCCCCTAAGCCTTGGAGTGGGCGGGAAGACGCTGAAGGGCGAGACGCATGTCTGGCGGGACTTGATGCCGATGGTGGGGGAAACGGTGCCCAATGGTATTATCGTCTCCATTACCATCAAGACCGACGACAGCGCCGCCGTTCCCGGAGGGCTGCGTGCTGAGCGGGTAACGGTGACCAATGGAGACGCGGTCTGGACCTCCACTGTTGTCGAGATTCGTAGCGAGGAAACGTCGTTTGGCGCGGTGGTTCGTGGTGGCCCTGAGTGGACGGTTGGTACCAGCACCGATGTGGTGGTTGACTTCCGCGACAGCTCGGGAGGGGTCTACCAGCTCCGCGCTGTTGGCCAAGTTGTCCAGGGAGCCTTCTAGGGTTTCGTCAGTGCCTCGTCCAAATTAAGCAGCACATTCCCAACAACCGTCCATGACGCTAAGATGCCAGGGTCATCGCTGGATGTTACGGGCTGGTTGGCATCTTTTAGGAGCGCGCGAGCATCGCCTGGGCGCTTGCGGAACTCTGAGAGTGTCTCGGCGAAAAGCTGCGCGAGCCGCTTTGTTTCGGCGACAGTGGGCTTTCGTGCGACGATGCGCGTGAAGCCTGCGCTGAGTCCGTGGGTTGCCATCACGCGTCCGAGCGCACTAGCGGCCTCCACAAACGCCGGATCGTTGAGGGTGATGAGTGCCTGGAGTGGTGTGTTGGTGCGAATCCGTCGCATCAGACAGACCTCGCCGCTGCCGCCATCGAAAGTGGTGAGCATCGGGTGGGGGCTGGTGCGCCGCAGGAACGTGTAGAGGCCCCGTCGCCAGCGATCCTCGCCCGGGCTTGTCTCCCACTTCATCCCTGAGTAAGTCACTTTCCAGAGCCCGCCCGGTTGTGGGGGGAAGACGCTTGCACCGCCGATTTTTGCCGACAGTAGCCCGGCTGCCGCGAGTGCCTGGTCGCGGATCACCTCCGCCGAGAGCCGGAAGCGGGGGCCACGCGAGAGCAGCCGATTGCGCGGATCTTTTGCCAGCATCTCTTTTGTTACCGTGGAGGCTTGCTGATAGGTCTGGCTCAGAACCAGTGTCTTCAGGAGCTTCTTCACGGACCAGTGGCAATCGTTCTGGAAGTGCACGGCGAGCCGATCTAAAAGCTCGGGGTGCGACGGCGGTGCGCCCTGCGTCCCAAAGTCTTCCTCCGTCTCGACAAGCCCCGTCCCAAAAAGCCGCGCCCAGTAGCGATTGACCTGCACGCGTGCCGTGAGCGGGTTTTCCGGCGAGACAAGCCAGCGTGCCGCGTCCAAACGTGTTGTTGTCATGCCCTTGGTAAAGGCAGCCAGGGTGGCGGGCTTGACGATCTCACCAGGCTCTAAAAAATTCCCCCGGACATGCACTCGGGTGACACGCTGGCGGTTCTCTGGGAGCTCACGGAAAATAGGGGTCTGGGGGAGGGAGCGCTTTAGGACTGCTTCCTCCGTTTGCAGGCGCTCCAACTCGGCATAACGCGGCGGGTTGGTCTGCTTGAGATAGGCTTCGTCGCGCTCGGTGGCGCTCAGCGAGACGCTTGGAGTAAGCAGGGCGCGATCCGCCGTGCTCACCGAGAGCCGGAAACAGCCGACAGGGAGGTTGGCATAGTTTTGCGTGAGGCGAATCTCCAGTGTCCCGCCATCAGTGACGAGCGGCTGTGCAAAATCAAAGACCGCCACATGCGGCTCCGCGTTCTTAGGGAACCATGCCCAGCCCGTGTCCTCTTTGCCATCTATCGCATTTGCGACGGGCCAGCCAACTTGTGCAAAGTCTGCACGGGCAGTTTGTAGGGCGATTGGCGTGCCTTTGTAGCGCACCGTCAGCTCGGAGAGCACGGCATTCTGGTCGTTTGTATCACGGCCTGGCCCGCCCTTTGGCAGCGACGGATCTTTCAGCACCTCCAGCCGCAGAGACGTGAGTGCGCCCGCTGGCACGATAAGCGAGAGGGTATAGGCTTCTTTTTCCGCCCGTGCCCCTGAGACGATCAGCGCACCGTCCGTCCGGCTGACTAGTTTTGCCCCGCTGGTTGCGGATGCATTTTGCAGTGCGAGCGTGCTCCAGAGATTTTGGGTGGCAAGAGTCGCTTCCCATGCCGTGCGTTCTGGGGTAGACTTGGCGGCTTCCGCGCGGATTTCCTTCAGGCGCACGGTGAGTGCGGCGAGGCGCTGACTCTGCGCCCCGGTCGCAATTGCTTTCGTCGGCGCGTCGTCGTAGCGGTCGGCATCCTCAGTCTGGTTGAAGAGGGCGTAGAACTTGTAGTAGTCGCTCTGGCTGATCGGGTCGTACTTATGGGTGTGGCACTTGGCGCAGCCCAGAGTGAGGCCCATCCAGATCTGTCCGGTCGTGTCCACCCGATCTTTCACCGCAATCTGACGGAACTCTTCGTCGTCGGTGCCGCCTTCGTCGTTGGTGGGCGTGTTGCGATGAAACGCCGTCGCGAGTATTTCGGAGTCCGTCGCGTTGGGCAGTAAGTCCCCCGCGAGCTGCTGCACGGTGAATTGATCGAAGGGCATGTCCGAATTAAAGGCGTCAATCACCCAGTCACGCCAGCGCCACATCGTGCGCGGCAGGTCTTTCTCGTAGCCCTTGGTGTCGGCGTAGCGTGCCAGATCCAGCCACAGACGCGCCCAGTGCTCCCCGTAGCGCGGCGAAGCCAGAAGCTCGTCCACGAGCTTCTCATAGGCATCGGGCCGCGTGTCTCGTACAAACGCCTCGACGCGTTCGGGAGTGGGGGGCAGGCCAGTGAGATCGAGCGCGACGCGCCGAATCCGTGTCCGTTTATCGGCCTCCGGCGCGGGGCTGAGTTTTTCTTTGGCGAGGCGAGCGCGGATGAAGGTGTCTATCTGAGCATCCATCCTCCCGGAAGTGGACGAGGGATGGAGAGGGAGGAAACTCCAGTGCTTCTCGTACTGCCCGCCGCCACCGATCCAGCGCAGGAGTGTGCTTCTCTCGTTTGCTGTGAGTGCATGCCCACTACGGGCGGGAGGCATAATAAGGCTATCACCGATAGGTTTCTGGATGCGCTGTGCGAGCTTGCTGGCGAGAATATCGCCGCCGACCACGGCGGCGTTGGGAATGTCAAGGCGTAGATTGGCCTTGCGCGCGCTCTCATCCAGCCCGTGACAGGCATAGCAGTGTTTGGCGAGGATTGGCTGCGCCTGCCGGAACGAGACAGGCTGTGGCGGCTTCTGTACCCAGACAGGCGCAAAGGCGAGGGCGGCGAGAGCGACTTCCCAAAAACACTTCATGCTCCTATTTTAGCCGACTTTTGGGGCCGGTGGGTTGCTCTCGGGAACCCGCAGCACGAGAAAGAGCGCCGCCAGCACCCCGACAGCGCTCATCGCCACAAACATCATGCTGAAACTGTAGCGCTCGGCGAGCCAGCCACAGAGCGGCGGGGAGAGCGAGAG
>NZ_JAYUPA010000791.1:0-3350 GCF_043760365.1 Armatimonas sp. | reverse complement strand
TTTCGCCAAGAGTGGTTTTAAGGAAGGCCATCTTACTGGCGCGGAGGCTACGTTCGGGTTCCTGAATATGCTGGCCTTGGTAGGTCTCCCAGCTCATGCTCGCTCCGAAGAGCTGGGCAGCCTGCTGGAAGCTTCCCTCGTGGAGCGCCAGTAGGGCAAAGAGTGTTATTGTGTAGGCGTGTTCGTAGTGATAGTTCCGCGCGAGGTCGTCGGCTAACTTCCCTTGCAACACCGCTCGTGCACTTGCTAATTTACCTTCGAGCAGATCCACCAGCGCAAAGCCACTGGTTTGGTAGGCAGGAACGGTGGTCAGCGCACGTGCCTGTGTCAGGATATCGCGTGCTTCGGTAAGTTTTCCCTGCGCAATGAGCACCGAGGCAAGATTTGTCAGGGCGGATGCCTGTTGTTCTGGGGTGCCATGCCGCTGCGCTTCCTGAAAGCTCTGCATAAACAACTCGTGTGACTTTTCAAGCTGCCCTTGATTGAAAGCAAGCATCGCGCGGCTACTCAGTGTCAGGAGATCCTGCACATCAGGTGGCAATAATGCCAGAACCGCACTTGCCTCTTCCCAATTGGCCTGCGCCTGGAGGTTTGCACACAGATCGTTCAGGAAACGAACAAACGCTGGTGTCATAGGCGGTGCAGTAAGCCGGGAAAGTGTCTCCTGGCACTGCTGCCTTTGCTCTCGAAAACAGGCACGTGTCGCCCAGTAGGGGGTCAGGATATTGCAAAAGGAGACGGCACGCTCCGGCTGGTCTATCCGGCAGAAGCTCAGTGCTTGATGAACATTGTCTTGTTCGGGATCAAGCTGGTGTGCCCAAAGATGGATTGTGTTACTCAGCATCCCGGGGCCGCTCTCAGTGAGCGTAAAATAGAACTCAAGGTGCTTGCGTCGCAGAGCCAGAGCCACCTCAGTGGGCAGCTCGGCAAGGCGTGCTTGCGAGAACTCCCGGATCGTCTCTAGGAAATGATAGCGCACTCCCCGCTCGGAGCGATCTAGCTGAATGAGGCTCTTATCCACCAGTGCATCTAGCAGGCTGTGCGTTTCAGGAGGTTCGGAGCCCAGAGCACTTGCCGCTTCTAGTGTCCAGCCGCCTTGGAAGATTGCTAGGCGCACGAAGAACTCTTGTTCAGGCTCACTGAGGAGCTCGTAGCTCCAGGCAATCGTCGCCTGCACGGTCTGCTGGCGTGGAGCCCCCCCACGATTCCCGGTGGGGAGCGCAGTGGGCGAGGTCGCCAAGTGCCGTGCTAGCTCGGAGAGTGTCTGTCGTCTTAGTTGGCCTGCAGCCAGCTCCAGCGCAAGCGGCAGACTATCCAATCGTTGACATATCTGGATAAGGAGAGGGCGCTCTTGCGGCGCAAGCTCCCAGCCTGGCTGTGCTCGAACGGCACTTCCACAAAAGAGTTCGACAGACTCAGCCTCTGTCAGACAAGGTACCCGAACAAGTGTCTCCCCCGTAACCTGGAGTGGCTCCCGGCTGGTTGCCAGAACCGTCAGCAGTGGGCACGCACGAAGGAGCTGTCGTATGGCCAGCGCAGCTCCTTCAATCAGGTGCTCACAGTTATCCAGGCCCAAGAGAAGCGGACTCTGGCGTAGCGCGTGCACGAGTGCCTCGTCATTCTTAAGCCCAAGACTTATCGCAGCTCGATCTAGGATGGTCTCGGGATCGGTGAGGGCGGCGAGCTCCACCCAAGCAACGGATTTCCCCTCGGCCGCAAAGTCGCGTAGGAGCTCCAGTGCCAGACGTGTCTTTCCCACTCCTCCCGTTCCCACGAGAGTCAGAAGGCGCGTGCTCGCCAGCAAGCCTGGCAGAGAGCCGCGAAGCTCGTGCCGTCCTAAAAACGGAACGAGCGCAGCGGGAAGGGGCTCCAGGCTGAGAGGAGTTGTTGAGGAAGCAGGGGGGACTGTCTCCGCGATATGCTGACGCAGCTTAAGCACCCAGTCGTCGTAGAAGCCAGGCAAGAGCCGCTCCGTGTCGAAGCCTGCGGGAAAGCTCCCTAGATCGGTGGTGTAGGCGTCTGTCTCCAGCCCAACGCTATCGCGGCTGGCACGGAGAAGGGTTCCCTTCGGCTGATCGAAGTCACGCTCCAGAGCATTTCGTAGATGGCTCAGTGCCATAGAGAGCGCATGGCGCGCCGGGTCTAGCTCCAGATCAGGCCAGAAAATCTCCAGCAATTTATCCCGGCTATGGTTGCCCGGATGCGTGACGAGATAGGCAAGGAGGGTCGCCGCCTTACGTGTGGGGAACGTCGTCCGAGTCATCGGCCCACGACGCACCGCCAGTCCATCCGTGAGGGTTATCTCGTACAGGGATCGTTCTCCTTCTTCACCCAACCAGTATATCGGAAACTCTCTTTACGGAGAGAGACTTTAGAGAGACTTGTGAGAAACTGCCTTGGTAGAGTGGCCCCATGAAGCTTTCACTTCCTTACCTGGCAGGTCTCATGATTCTAGGACTTGTCCCCATGCAAGCCCATGCACGGGATCAGGCATCCATGACCGCACTGATGGGGCAGCTTACTCCGGCGTATGTTCTGAGCATCGCCGGGAAAGACGATGAGCTCAAGAAACTGCTGCTCGGGCCCTTCGAGGCCGATTGGAGCAAAGCGAAGGAGTGTCTGCTCTTTGAGAAATGGCCGCAGAGTGTGAAGGTGAAGACTCCCTCGCACGAGGCCGGGCTACAGCTCATGCGCGAGCTTGTGCGGATGCGCACCGTGGTCTGCAATGGGGTGGCGACGACGACTCAGACGGGCATTAGGAGCCAGTTGCAAAACGAGCAGAGTCCACTGCCGGAGCTTACGAGTGCGTTTCAGGAGGAAGCCAGAACGGGGACGGACGAGCAGCACTTTAAGCCGCTCACTTCGACGGGCGCTGAGAAGCTCACCTCCGATATTGATGTCGCCTCTAACGGGCTGAACACGGAGATCGGGGTACGACTCTTCAACGCGAAGTTCCGGGAGACGCTCGGGGTTGTTTGGGATCCGGCAACTGTGTTCGACTATAATATCTACGCCGCCGACTGGATCTTCCCGGACAACTTTATCGCCGTCCCAACAAAGGACAAGCCCACCGAGCTGACACCCCGTCCTGAGCACATTCTCGCCGATTCCAAAGTCAATGACCAGCTTCAGGCCGAGCGCGCGGCGATCTTGGAAAAAGCCGCACTGCTGCATCTCCGGCGTAGCTGCACAGCCTTAGAGTGGAATGACTATTTGAAGCAGCGCGCGGGCGAAGGAGCCGCCGTCGTCGCGCGGCTTCAGTCCGTCAATACGCAGTTCAATGCCTTTAGCGCCGAGGTCGCGGCAAAGATAGCGCAGCTGCGCCCCACGATTCCCCAGCCACAAGGCAG
>NZ_JAYUPA010000790.1:0-9574 GCF_043760365.1 Armatimonas sp. | reverse complement strand
ACATACAACATGGATTTATTTCCTCGTCTCAGGGCAGTGCAAACGGACGAAAAGGCTTATTGTCACGCAAAGCCGCTGCAAAGTTGGTCGCCTCACGTCGGAGCCGCTCACGTAAACTGGTCTCCTTGCCAGACTTATGGGGATGAAACGTCTCGGTCATCCGCTCCTCGTAGGCGCGCAGAAACTTCCGCCGGGCGGCATCAGTCAGGCGGGGGCCATTGTCTGCATCTTGCGTGAAATCTTCCAAGGGCGAGAGCATTCGGTTATTGGCGATGTGGAGCACCAGGCGATCCACCACGGCACTGCGAAACGGCTCCATCAGATCCAGCGCTAGGCTGGGCCGTCCCTCGTCCAAGCTGTGAAGCATCCCGATGGTGGGGTCGAGACCTGCTCCAACAACGGCTCCGGTCGTCTCGCTAGTTAGGAGAGTGTACCCAAACGAGAGGAGGGAATTAGCAGGGTCACGAGGCGGGCGACGGCTCCGCTCGGTGAAGCGAAAACCACCGCCCAGCATCTGCCCAAACGCCGAAAAATAGGCCGCCGCCGCCTCACCTTCAAAGCCCATGAGACTTTCTACACTCGGGGCATTACTCGCAGCGTGCTGCGCGGCAAAAAGACGATCCTGCTCGCGTTTGAACGGAAGCTCAGGGTGATTGCGCGTGAAGCGCGAGAGCAATGTGCTGCTGTTCTTGACCTTACGCACCACGAGAGTCTGGGCAAGCTCCAGCCGCCGTGCGGGGTTCATATGGGCAGCGAGCTGTGCCAGACGCACACCCGCCCCTCGGTTCCTCACAGGAGACAAGATCCCCCGAAACTTTCCCATGGACGACAGAAAGGCACACTCAATTCCTGCTTCCATTAGAGCCGTGGCCGCCGTGCTCGTGACGCCTGCCGTTCCGCCGACAATCACTACCCGCTCGATATCGAAGAGACGAGCCTCCTGCAGGAGTTCCTTACCCTTCGTTACCCGAAGCCGACCATGTTCCTGGTGGACACAGGCCCCTGGAATCGTGACATAGAGTACCGACTTGCTCATACTCGTTTTTCCTTCAAGAGCTTTTCCCATCGCGTCCGTATCTCCACACCAGGCCTGCGTTGTGGGGCAGGGATAGGAAGCGCCCCATCATCATCGAAGGCATGTCCCAGAAACTCCAGCGGATCTCTACAGGAAAGAATCCGAGTCTTCTCTGGGTGCAACGTGAGCCGGAGGCGCTCCATCTCCCGAGTCGCGAGCTCCTGTGCCTGCCGAGCGCGTGCTTCCGAGGGGCAACAGACCACGAAGTCATCCGCATAGCGCACCAGGCGCAGCCCTGCCCGGCTCATCGCTTCATCGAAGGGATGCAGATACACATTGGAGAGTAGGGGGGAGAGAGGGCTCCCCTGAGGCGTGCCACGCAGCCGGGGGCGTCGTCGCGAGAGAGCATAATCCGTCGCTAGGACACCCGCCACGGCTGTGACTCCCAGCCCTGTGGTGAGGAGCACCGCTTTGCTAGTAAGAGCGGGAAGCAGGAACTTGCGATAGTCCCAGGCAAGGCGCGCCGCTTCGCCCCCGAACCGTAGCAGGTTCGCTGCGCGTGTGGGACGCTCCCAGTCCTGGGTTTCGTCTGGGAGATTGTTCTCTGCATGGATCATGCTCTGGAGTGTTCCTCGGAGCCGCTCGGCGGTTGTCTGGACTAGCGAGGGGCGCTTCTCCGTCGCCTCCAGCGCTCCCGCCTCCAGCCAGAGCGAGATGACCCGCAGCACGCTACGATCTGAGATATGGTGTTGCAGGCGCTGGCGTAGCATCCCATGATCCACGGAGGAGAAGAAGTCCCGTACATCCGCATCCAGAACCCAGTCCAACCCTGCCGTCCGGTACGCTAGCACCCTCTCTACGGCATCGTCCACACTACGTTGAGGCCGGTACCCGAAGGAGCACGGAAGAAAGATCGGCTCAAAGAGGGGCTCAAGCACATTAACAAACGCGCGTTGTGCCACCCGATCCGTCACTGTCGGAATGGCAAGCTCTCGCTGTCCCCCACTTTTCTTGGGGATAGAAACCCGCCGTAACCCGAGGGGCAAGTAGCTCTCGTCCTGCAGAGCGGTTGCCAGTTGGGTAAGGTGGGTAGGAAGCCTCGCCTCGAAATCAGCCAAGTGCATGGCATCCACACCCGGGCCTCCTTGGTTGGCTCGGATCCGCTGCCAAGCTGCATAGAGATTCTCCTCGTCCACGATCTGGGACATCAGGCTATTCATTCTTCCTTCTCCTCCACTGCGATCAGAGCGCCCTTGCGCAGAACCAAGATGAAAAAGTGCCCCACCGAAAAACGGCGGGGCGAGTGTGCTGGCTAGGGCTCGACGACCACGAAGCCGACGACGACTGCGTTTCCGTCGAGAATGCTGCCATCGGGCGCAATGTCCCCCAGCAGTACCCCGTTTAGGTAGACGTGGCCTTCCCCATGGCTGGCCGAGTCGGTGACATCCACGGGAACGCCTCCGACCAGGACATAGACCGTCCAAGCAGGAGGGGGGAGGGGAACCACTGCCGCTGCCCGTGGGACGGTCCCGTACACCGGGATGGAGAAGAGCGGGGCGCTGAGAGCAGCCACCGCGAAGACGATGAGGGTGTGTGTTTTCGTTCGCATGCCCCCTAATGCAAGGGAGGCTATCTTTTGCGACACCGCACCAAAAAGAATTTTTACGCTTGGCTAGAAGGCATGAGAATATGTTTTGTGCATTGCCAGAGCGATAAGCTCGGGCAGAGGAAGACGAGCGCCTTCTGTTTGCAAGACGGCAAATCGCTCCGTTCCCAGAGCTTCCTCCACCCGCTGCGCCAGCGCGTCGTACCCCTTCTTGGCATCCTGGGGCGTGGGTTGGCTGTGCTGCAGGCGGAGGGTAGCAATCGCGCCGATGAGCGGGGCGCACCGAACGTAGTCTTTCTGGCGCTCCGTCCAAGTGACGACCGCCATGAGCGACTGGAGCAGCCCACGCCACTGCCTCAGCTCCAGGGCAAGGGGGAGTGCCTCTTGTAGATAAGTGAGTGCCTCCGAGTCTTCCTGACGCTGGAGGTGAAGGTGAGCGGCGTTGTTGAGGGCAACGAGCAGTGTGCCGCTGGGGCCTTCTTCGCGTAGCCCGGAGAGGCTTAGTGCGCTGAGCCGGAGAGCTTCCTCCAGATCGCCGGACTCGGTGGCGGTGAGAGCGAGGTTATCGCGCGTTCGGCGAACCCCGCGCAGATCCCCCAGTGCGGCGAAGCGCTCCTCCGCCTTGAGGAAGTACGACCGAGCCGCGACAAACTCTTTTGCACTGAGTGCCGTGAGTCCAAGGGTTCCTAAGGCGCGTGCCTCGCGCACGCCATCGCCGACCACGCGGCTGGCCTCCAGGGCTTCCTGACCAAACGGCGCACTCTCCGTGGGCTCTCGTAGAGCGTAGGCAAGGTTGGCTGCCCCGAGCAGTGCTTCTCGGCGTGAGGGGGTGTTTGTGCTCGCACCGAGGAGGAGGGCAGCCTTCAGATAGGATTGTCCGGCGACCAGGCTACCGTACTGGTACCAGAAGCGCCAGAGAGCCGCCCCGAGGCGGTGGGCCAGATCGGCCTGTTTGCTTTCCAAAAGAAAGGCTTGAACCCGCTCCAGGTTCGCCCGCTCCTGCTCCACGCGCTCCCGGGGCGGTGTCTCTTCCACAAAGCCCAGAAACCAGGTGGCATGTGCTTGCTGGATTTTGCGGGTTGCGTGTGCCTCCTCCAGCCGATCCCACGCATACTCGCGCAGGGGCTCCGCCAAGCGCCAGCGTGTGGGATCCTCGGACTGGAGGAGTGAGGCGGCGACTAGAGACTCCGCGAGCTGCTGGGTTTGTGGCTCGTCCCAACCGACGATGGCAGCAAGGGGGGCCAGGCTAGCACCACCGGCAAAGACCGAGAGGGTGCGGAAGAGAGTCCGCTCCTTTTCGGTGCGCAGTGCCTCGCTCCAGCGGATTGTCGCTGTGAGGGTATGGGCACGTGGTGGGAGCAGGGGATCATCTGTGGTGCTGGCCAGGGAGCGAAACGAGTGTGCGAGCTCCTCGGCGAGCGCCGTCAGGCCCTCAAAGCGCTCCAGCGAGGCCGCGGCGAGCTCGATGCCGAGAGGGAGCCCCTCCAGTCGAGCACAGATCGCCTGAGCGGCAGCCTGCTCCGCCGTGGTTTGCGGAATCTGAGCAAGGGGGGCACGCTCCCAGAAGAGCGAGAGAGCTTCTTCGGCAGGGAGTGCAGCCACCGGGATGAGGCGCTCACCGGCGAGGCGCAGTGGCTCGCGGCTGGTGAGGAGAAGGTGGAGGGCGGGGCAGTGAGACAGTAGCTCGCTGAGCACCTGCCGTGTGAGCTCGCGCACGTGCTCCGCATTGTCCAGAACCAGGAGCAGCTCACGGTGCCGGAGCGCTGCATACAGGCTGGTCTCCGATGCCGACTCCAGCCCGATGGCACGACCGAGCTCGGCGTGGAAGGCATAGGGGCGGGCACCGGGAAGCAAGCGTGTCAGATCGAGAAATGCCGCCCCGTCTCGAAACCGCGATGCATTCTGCGGCGCGGCCTCCAGTGCGAGCCGGGTCTTGCCCACACCACCGGGGCCATGGAGCGTGACAATCCGCGTGCCTGGCAAGAGCACGTGAAGCAGGGTTAGCACACCCTCACGTCCCAGCAAGCGCGTGCGAGTCGTGGGAAGTGGCAGGCAGTGGAGCGGCTCTTGCTGGGTGGGAGACGGCTCCAGCTCGCGCGCGAGTCGCTCCGCCAGGGCGCGTGTTTCTGGCTCGCCCTGGCCCAAGCGCAACAGCTCTTGGACCTCCTGCTTCACCGTGGCCTCGTTGCCCCGTTGGAGCAGAACCAACCACCGGCGTCGCAGAAACCGCTCGTCTTCCGGGTGTGTCACGCGCCTGCGCTCCAGCAAGGTGAGCGCCTCTTGCAAGTGCCCTGCTTGCTCCCAGGCATCCAGCAGTGCCAGCCAGACCGCCGTGGATTCCTTGGCAAGCGCCACCCGGTGTGCCTCTAGCCACGGCGCTTCCCAGTCCGGCAAAAGCCCCCCTTTTTCAGCCAGAGCACTCGCCTGCTCCAGTGCGGCAAGCTCCCCGTGTAGCCCCTTTTGCGCCGCGCTCCGAAACTCCCCGACATCTGTCTGGCAGAGCTGGGAATTGAGGCGGACATCGCGCCGGGTCTTGAGGAGCGCCGCTTCCGCCTCTGGCCCAAAGGCACGCCGCAGGAGCATCCAGTGCCGCCGGAAGTTATTCCTGCGCCGGGTATCCCCTTCGTCATCGTCGGGATACTCCGGCCAGATCATCCGACTGAGCCGATCCTGAGAGAGGGGGCTTGTTGATCCTTCCAGCACGAGAAGCGCCAAGAGGGCACAGGTCGGCGCTTGCAGTAGAGCCGCCTTTTCTTCCCCCTTCACCCGTAGTGAGACACCGCCTAGCAGGGAGGCTTGGATGAGGATCAGAGAAGCGGATAAAGAGGCCACAAACAGTGAATACTTCACCATCAACAATAACTCCTCCTGTTGCGATCACAAATCGATCACAAAAGCCTGGCTAAACTGTGAGGTGAGATCCCACGCTTTCGGCGGATGTCCCCATGCGGGAGAGAAAAGGAAGATTCCACACTGCTCGATCCATCGTTTCAAGGCGCATGGATCGTTTCACGGTCAGCTGGAAGTAGGCTGGAAATTAACGTTAGGAAAAATTTAGTTATGTGCAAGATGATTGCTATGGTTTTGTTGTTAAGCGTGACCACAAACGCTGTGTGTTTTGCGGTTGATGTTCCTGCGGGGATAGTGATTCCTGTTGAACTTATGACGGATGCATCGGAAGCTGGTGCCCAAGCGACATATCGGGTTACCGCAGATGTCCTAGACAAAAATGGAAAAATTATTGTTCCTTCGGGGGCAACGGGAGTAGGCAGGGTTATCCAACGTCGAAATGGAATCATTTTTGGTGGCCCTGGAAAAACCGAAGTTAGTCTTGAAACACTGAATCTTTCGGATGGAACCAAGATGGGAGTGAATGCGAAGCATACCCGGTATGGGGCGGATGTTCGAGTTGCAACGATTTTGTTGACTAGTATTTATGCGGGATTTCTGATAAAAGGTGGTGGTGGGAAACTGAATCAGGGGTCTAAATTCACTTTTACGACGAACTGAAATTAAAATAATGCACGACCTTGTCCCGCAAAGAATACGGAAGTAAGGACAAGGTCGTGTTTTAATCGGAAAATAACTACGGGGATTTATATGAATCGTAAAGATTTTCTAAGTATTGTAACATTTGCTTGGTTAGATCAGAAGGAAATAAAGGGGCGTGAGGATCGGATCGTCACAGTTGGTTCCATAATCGTGGGTGAGACTATTGATATCGACCTCTATCCCGTAGATGCCGGCCCCTTAATCTCGATAAGCCTTCATGCCATCACCGCCTCTTCGCTGAATCTGTTGCGGAGGGAAGAATGTAGTAAGTTCATCCAGGATCTGTTGAAGGATAAGAGGATAAAGTACCGTTATCTAGGAACTGATCGGAGTAGTCAACTCCCTATTATCTTTGGGGATCTGATCCTGCCACCTGATGACAAGAACCTTAGCAGTGAGCTAGTCCTGCGTGGTTTCGCCAGTGTTATTCCTGAATTGAAGAGCCGGCGGCCCGATCTCGCTGCTATCCAACTTAAACGGGATCGCTCTACCCCCTTACCCAAGACGGGGGTATTTGTCATTGCCAGGCCGACGGATCAAAGCTTGCATCCCTCATTGACTGCCTGTGTGAGTGCAGGTGATGTTCACCTTGATCGGTATGCCCGTTTTGGCACAGGCAACGAAAATACTCTAGGGGTATTGATCTGTAACCATCGCAACACCTCCTTGGATAACTGGTCGTTAAACATCTGTTACCGTATCCTAAAGGGGAACACCGATGGTCATAAACTTCTGATTATAGGGGCTAAGACCAATCAAATTGCCTTCTGGATGTACTACGATGTTGCTACGGAGTCCATGGTTTATGGGGCTGGTTCCAAAATCCGGGGCTCGATTCGGCCCAGCTACAAGTGGCAGATCCTCTCGTATTGTCACGAGAAGGCGGGAGATGAAGTCCATATGGATGGCAAGCTTCTTCTCCAACTCCCCTCTGCTTCTGAGGCGTGCGACCTCATGATCGCTCCATCGGTTCCGCTACAGAAAGGGAAAAATACCGTCACAAATCTCCAGTACATCGAATACTCGGACACTCGTTTGGTCGCCACGCGCTCCACGATTCGGAACCTGGACTACGACCCAAAACCGAACTACGCCGATCTTGCGGACAGGTTCGCTCAAGCAAACCGTCTAGACCGAACGGGTGAGGTAGGGGCAATCACAGGCCTTGGAGTGTTGCAAACAATACGGGGCAATACAGTCGTATCGGAAGAGGGAGAGACACACCGCGTCTACGCAACTGCTACCAGCGGATCCGGGAAGTTGAATGTCATCAATTCTGGTGATGCATCGTTTCAGGAAGGGTGTAAGTCGGCTCATGCTGTCGTAAAGCTTTGGTGTAGCAATCGACCGATTAATCCTAATAAGTTCGATATCAATTTGAGTGCCGGTCAGTCGGGACTAAAGATTAGTGGGAACTCAGGCGGTGCTGCTGCCGCGACCTGTATGATCTCCGCGGTTAGCCAGTTCTTCATCGATTCCAGTACTGCGGTGACCGGTGCGATCACCTTAAACGGCAATATCACTGCGGTGGGGGGGATTCCCGATAAAGCGATTGCTGCCTTATTAGATCGAAGTGTTTCCTTGATCGCGATTCCAGCCTCCGTTGCCATGGCATTACGACCCGTTTTCTTCGCTGCCCCGAAACTGTACATGGCACATCAGATCATCGCGGTCTCCCACATTGACCAGTTAACCCGACAAGTCCTCCTGCAGAAAGTGCCTAATGGGCAAGTGCGGAGTATTGATAGCCGTGTGAACCTGTCGCGAGAGATGATCATTCGTGGGATGCAGTTCTACAAGACACTTCGGTTTACTGAGGCCACCGCCGCACTTTCTCAGGCGCTGACCTATTGCCCCGAGGATATGGTGACGGGATTGTGGATTGATCTCATTCAAACGGAGTATCAGCGGATCAAACGAGAAGAAAATGATTTTTAAGAGTCAGGTATTTGAATTCGGTCAAAGCGGATGGCCCAAAGTGCTACACGTCATGCGGGGTGATATTGTGCGTATTTCGGGTAATTCCGACCAAAATGGTGTGGAGATGTCCCTGTTTGTCGTCGGTGGACTGGGGGCTGCAGCAACAGAACGTGCATGGGTATTGAAATGGATCGCAGAGAGTGACCGGGAGTTCTATGTGGTGTCCCTCCGCAGGCGGGTCGGCGCGCGCCCTGAGGAGAAAGTTGCCGAAATGCGTGTGTATGTCTACGACACGCCCCCCGCCTCAATTCTAATACGGGAGGAGACAGACATTATCACCCGCCGCTGTGAGCTCCAGTGCTCTATTCGAGAGACGATCCGATCGGTTGATTTTGAAATAGGGAGTACCCCCCTGCCGAATGTCCCCATCGAGGAAAATCAATGTAACCTCTCTCTGAGTGGGTTGCTCCCTGGTACGCACTCGGTCTCAGGTCGCGTTAATCTCGCCGGTGGCAAAGGGGCAGTGGCTATCGTCCCCCAACAGATCACTTTGGCGGAGATCATACGGCTTCGTATTACGCCACCGACAAAAGAGATTAACCTCACACAAGAGATTGGCTTAAAGACTGTAGAGATCCAGGCCGAGCCTCTTGTGGGCCTTCCTGTGACGGCGGGGATCGTGATCTTGCTAAACCAAAAGCCGCAAGTCGTCACACTCGGCGAAAATCGTATCACCCTTCCTATTGAGAGCCTCATGGAGGGAGAGTACATCGTGCAGGTGATCGTAACACATAGCGGGAAAACCCGCCTCTCTACTCCCTCTAGCTTTATGGTGCGGCGAGATATTGCGATCGAGCTTCAGAGGATTCTTATCACTGCCCGCAGTGTTTCTTTGGATGCCTGTAGCATTTATATTACTCAGATTTCAAATAATAAAGACATCTCTATGATTCTGAAATCTGCTTCTCAAGCATTAGAAACTGTGAAGCAGTCTTTAGAGCGCAACAATATCTTACCAATTCCAAGTTACCTTCCTGCAAAATTTGCTATAGCTTTGCGAGAGATTCAGACCAACCGCCGTGAAGCATTAGCACTCAGTCGCAACTTTCTGGAAGGGGAGATCGAGTTCTGGTCATTCCTGAAAAATGAGCCCAATATTCCGGCGAGCAAGCTTCCTGTTCTGATTGCCGCACGAGACATTCCCGTTTCACGATCTATGGCCACTGCCCAAACTCTAAGCGGACATCTTGAAAAAGATACAGCCCTGCTAGCTTCTTTAGGAGGAGCCACGAAAGTATAATCGCAGAAGCTATTGCCCTACCTATTGTCTGAACATCTCGATGGGCAAGCAAAGGGTAGATTGCACACACGAAAAGGACAACATGATGGCTGAAAAATTCGATGCGATGGTCTGCACAGTGGGAGAGAACCCACTACCGGTTTATCTGGGAATTGCCCAGCTCACCAAGCCCGACGCGACG
>NZ_JAYUPA010000789.1:0-3359 GCF_043760365.1 Armatimonas sp. | reverse complement strand
GTAGCGTCGCTGCATATCTCCATTGCCCGTGGCGAGAAAGCGTAGGCACTCCTGCGCCTCAATGGTGCTGGGCGGTCGGGAGAGAATTCGCTCGAAAGCGTTTTTGACAAAGATAGGCGCGTTAACCTCTCCCCATTCCCTAGACAACCTTTCCTCCCCAACCCTCCTCTCCCGGGCAGTCGCAAGCCGGGTACCCTCTGGGTGGGGAAAGGAGTTAGGGGAGAGGTTGAGAGAGGTTAATTCCCTCGCCAGTGCTCTGGCTTCCCGTAGCGCCAGCTCACTATTGGCGAGCGCGAGGGCCTGCTGGGGCATCACCGACGGTTTGCGCTCGTAACACTCCGTCACGCTGGGGCCGTCGAAGATCTGCATCAGCTCGGACTGCTTCTCGGCGGCGTTGCGCAGGTAGATACTCCGTCGAGGCGATATGAGGGCCATATTTTGATCAAGCTCGGGCCCGCCGCGTGTTTCGTCGAGGTGCCCTGCGGTGAACAAGACATTATCACGCACGGCCTCGGCCTCTAATCTTAACGGGCTCTTGCGCCAGAGGTAGAGATTGTCCGGGTCGTGCTTGAGGTTCTCCGGAGTGGCGTGGCTGTCGCGCTGGTAGGCGGCGCTCATGAGAATGAGCTTATGCAGGTCTTTAAATTTCCAGTCGCTTGCCATAAAGCGATCCGCGAGAAAGTCCAGTAGCTGCGGATGCGTTGGCTTGCGGCCATTGCGCCCAAAGTCTGCGACACTGGGAACGAGCGCCTGCCCAAAGTGTCGGAGCCAGACATGGTTTACCGCAACGCGGGCCGTCAGCGGGTTCTGCCGATCCGTCAGCCAGCGCGCCAGCGCCAGCCGCCTGCCGGAGCTCTCGGTGGGGTAGGCGGTGAAGCGCGGCGTGTAGTGGGTCGTGAGCGGCTGCTTGAGCGCCGCCTCGGCACTATCCAGTGCTTTCTGTGCCTCGGGGCGCTTTTTGTCATCGGCGGCGAGGAGATTTTTGCGTGCCTCGGCCACGGCGACCTCGCGCTGGGCCTGAAGTGTCAGCTCGGCGGCTTCTTTTGTCGCCTTCGCCTCGACCTCCAAAATCGCTAGGAGCGCCTTGTGCCTTGCCTGCGCCAGCGTGACCTCAGCGTCGGTGAGGGGGCTGGGCTTGGTGGCTTGGGCGCGAAACGCGGCGAGGAGCGTCGCGTTGCTGGCATTGATCAGGTCGCGCTGGACAAACTCCCGACGATCCGGCGACGAGGCGGCGGGAGGAAGACTCACCGGGTGAATCAAAAACTTTCCGCCAAGCGCCTCGGGAGTGCCTGGCTCTAAGATTTTTGATTTGTCCGGATTGCGTTCGTCGCCTCGGACAAAGAGATAGGTAGGTGCTTTTAGGTCGGCATCATAAACGCGCGGCAGGCCGTCTTTGGTGGTGTCGAGCTCGCCGGGCACCCGGTCTTGTCGTACTTGGTGTGGCTCGAAGATCGCTCGAAACTTGTAGTAGTCGGTCTGGGGGATGGGATCGTACATGTGGGAGTGGCACTTGGCGCAGTGCATCGTGATCCCTAAAAACGCCTTCGATGTGTGGTTGACCGTGTCCTCTAGCCACTGCTCGCGGCTCAGGAGCTTGTAGTTGCGCGCCAGAAACCCGGTAGCCCGGAGCGCTTGCGGATCGCCGGGAGCCAGCTCATCGGCGGCAAGCATCTCCTGCACCATCGCGTCGTAGCCTTTGTTGGCATTCAGCGACTCCACGATCCAGTCCCGCCAGCGCCAGATATGCGGCTGGCTATCGCGAATCTGCCCGCCGTCGGCCCAGCCCGCCCAGTCGGAGTAGCGCCAGACATCCATAAAGTGCCGTCCCCAGCGCTCGCCGTAGCGCGGCGAGGCTAGCAGCCGGTCTATCACTTTCTCGTAGGCATTGGGCGCTTTGTCTGCCAGAAAGTCTGCCAGCTCTTTTGGAGTCGGCACCAGCCCCGTTAAATCCAGCGTCGCCCGCCGCAAGAGCGTTCGCTTATCGGTGGGCGGCTGGACGGTCAAGCCGCGCTTCTGCTGCTCCACGGCAAGAAACGCATCAATGGGATTTTGAGAACCTCTCCCCAACCCCTCTCCCGGCACCCAGAGGGTACCCGCATTCTTCGCTGGGAAAGGGGCTTTCAGAACCCCCTTCCCCAACGAGCTTGCGAGTGCCCGGGGGAGGGGGCAGGGGGAGAGGTTACTCAGGTTCGGCACCGCAGGCGCGACGACGCTCTCGAAGGGCTGCCATCTATACTCGCTTCGAAACGCGGTGAAGGCCACTTTCGTTTTCGCTTGCCCTGCCACTTCCACCAAAGTCGGCTTGTCTTTGGCATCACCAGGATTTCGCCCTAGCAGAAGCTCGGTCTCATTGGCCACCCCATCGCCGTCGCTGTCCTCGCTTGCAATCTTCTCCAGCCGTCGCCCGAGATCCGTACGCTGACCGGATTTCCGAAGACTCTCGGCGCTGGCTTTGAGTCGCGCACCAAACGGGTTGTGCGGAAAATCTTCGAGCGTGACGCCCTGCTTTGCGCCCGGAGCGCTCTGATGGCAGGTCGAGCAGGCGTCGAGGCGTGCGGGCAGGAACCGCCCGTAGCGCACACCCAGTGCCGCCTTATTCGCCGGTGTCGCGGAGGCGCTTGCCCCGCACAGTACCATTATCGCTGCAACTAGAATCGCTCGCTTCATTGCATCTATCCTTTTTGTCCCCTCGCAGAACCTCTCCCCTAGCCCCTCTCCCGGGCGCTCATTCTTCGCTGGGAAAGGGGAATCAAAGGGGATTGGCTCCCTCCTTTCCCAGTGAGGTACGAACGCCCGGGAGAGGAGGGCAGGGGAGGAGAGGTTACGTCGTGTACTCTGCATTGATTTTGACATACTCGTAGGAGAAATCACAGGTGTAGAAAGTCGCTTTGCCATCGCCAGCACCTAGATCCACGGTCACTAAAACTTCATCGGTCTTCATGGCCTCCGAGGCGGCGGCTTTGTCGAAGGCTGCCGGGACACCGTTTTTGAAGACTTCGATTCCCGCAAGCGTCGCCGAGGCGTTGTCGGGATCAAACGGGACGCCCGCACGACCGGCGGCCATCATCAGGCGGCCCCAGTTCGGGTCATTGCCAAAGAGAGCTGTTTTCACCAGCGGCGACTCGGCGATGGTGCGCCCCACTTTTTTCGCTTCGGCATCGCTCGGAGCGCCCGTTACTGCGACCGTGACAAGTTTGGTCGCGCCCTCTCCGTCCTGCGCCACTTTCTTCGCCAGCGTGACGCAAACCTCCGAGAGCGCGGCGACAAAAGCCTCGAAGTCCGGCCCCTCAGGTTCTTCAATAGTTTCGTTGTCTGCCCAACGTGAAGCGAGCAGAATGCACTGGTCGCTGGTTGACGTG
>NZ_JAYUPA010000788.1:0-9603 GCF_043760365.1 Armatimonas sp. | reverse complement strand
CGAACTCATTGCGGCGCGTGTTCAGGTCGTTGAGGGTCTGCTGGGCCGCGACAGTGCGCAGCGCGGAGACGAGCTTCTCCTGCACGAGATCCTGGATGGCATGGGTACCGACAAAAGCATCCGGGAGCGTGCTCGCCGCCGTCTGGATAGATTCCACATCCTTGGCGACTCGCACAAAAAATGCAGCGCGTATATCCACGCGCAGAAAGTCTGACGTGATCAGCGCCTCGGTGCCCTTGCGCTCCACTTCGAGCTTGAGCGTGCGCAGCGGGATGCGCTTAATCTGGTGGAAGACCGGAAAAACGGTCGTCCCACCGTCAATCATCACCTTCTGCCCACCCATTCCCGTCCGAACAAAGGCCTCATCGGGCCGGGTGCGCACGTAGAGCTTGGCGATCCCCGCTAAAATCGTACTGATTAGGAACACCACGGTTCCAAAGAGCGCGACCCCAATCCGAGCGGGCGGCTCAAAGCTCGGCACTAGCCATGGCCCGATCATCAGCGCGAGTCCGGCCAAGACGCCTACCATCAACATCAATCCCAGACCCGAGTTTTCTTTCGTCTCTCCCATATCAATCCTCCTTTATTCGAACCAGGTCATCCCACTTTTGCACCGTGAACACCTGTCGCTCACGGTCGTAGTCCACCACCATAACTTTTGTCTCCATCGGGATCGCGGCTCCCCCCATCACGATGCGACAGTCGAGCTGCCTCAGTGTGCCCAGAGAGTCGTAGAGACGCACCGTGCCGCTGTTCTCCGTAATGGGAAAGATCGCAGTGCCCTCGCGTCCGATCAGCTCGTGTCGCTTCACGGAGAAACTCTCGCTCGTGGGCAGGAAACGCCCCACTAGCCGCGCCGTTCCCGATGTCGCGAGGAGGCTCCCCACCAAGGCCAGCCCGATACTGAACCCGATGCTACGCACGCCCAGAGTCAGGTTTCCCAGGCTCCCAATCACGGCCCAGTAGACCAGTAGGCAGATTAGAATCACCGAGAGCGGTGCCTGCCCCACGCCAATGAGGGAGAGCGGTGAGACGGGTGCTTGGGTCTCTGACTCTGTCTCGTGGCTGCCATCGTGACCGGTGCCATCGTGATCGGCATGGCCATCCAGATCATGGTCGTGCCCCCCCTCATTCTCTCCGTGATTTTCTCCCACACCGATTGCAGTTGCGAGAGCGAGGAGCACCGCCAGTGCAAGCGGCACTAAAAACACCACCCACTGCCATTTCAATAAATCAGTCATGTCCTACGGCCCTCCTTCAGGGGGATTAGAACCATTAGTACCGATTCCGTTGCGTTCTGCAAGAAAATGAAGCAAAAAAATGGTTGGAATTTTTTAAAAGAAAAGAGAGAGAGGCTATCAAGAGCGGATCAACCGGACGGAGAGAGTCGTGACATGCACGCCCCCATCAGAGGCGGCAAGTGCAACCGTACGCTGAGCGGTATCCGGCAGAAAGCAGTTTGAAAAAGCCACCTCGCCGTGGCCGCCAAAGACCTCGATACTCGTGCGATCGCACAGAACGCGCAGCTTTAAGAGCTTGCCCTCGCGTAAGGGCATACTGGCGGTTCGACCAAAACAGGAGAGCTGCGCCCGCGCGGCATCGTAGTGGATCGTGCTCCCCCGAACTGTCAGCACAAGCTGTGCTCCTGGCTCTAGAATTAGCGCGGCCTCCACATCGAACGCCTCCCCTTCCCAGAGCCCCGTGAGGCCACAGCCGGGCACAAGCGCCGTATCTGTCACCTGCCAGCTCTCCCGCCAGAGCAGAGAGATCTCTGGAATCGGCTGCCGACAGAGGCGTTTCTGCCCACCGATTTCATGAAGCGTTATCTCCGTCGGAAAGGTGAGCTGCTGGTTGAAGGGCATCCCTGGATAGCTCCCGCCACGCATCCAGGCAATGAGCACACGACGATTCTCTGGTGCGTGGCTCCAGGTCTGTGCGGCGTAGAAGTTCATCCCGTAGTCCAGCTTTAGGCGCTCCCCCTCAGGGTGAAAGGCCATTCCATCAAACTCCCCCAGCACATACTCGCCATCCGCTCCAAAGAGAACCCAGCTCCCCTCTAGCTCGAAACACTCCGGACACTCGTAGAACCCCTCAATGCGGCTGCTGAAGCTCCAGGCGGTCAGACGAGGCGATGTGTAAAACTCTATCCCATCGCTTGTGCCCCGGCGGACATAAAGTGCCATGCACCAGTGCGCTGCGCCGGCATGCCAGAAGACTCGTGGATCCCGATTTTCCCCCTCGATATTTGGAAGAACTGGGTTCCATGCGAGCTGTTGAAAGGTTTTCCCCGCATCGTTGGAGAATGCCATCCGCTGATCAAAAGGCTTTCCGGCAAAGGTATAGAAAAGCAATAGTGCCCTCTTCCCACAACCCGCAATCCCTCGTTCATCGAGAACAGCAGACCCTGAAAAAATCGTGCCCTCGCCATAGGGCTCCAGCGCGAGTGGCAGATGCTCCCAGTGCACCAGGTTCGTGCTGCGGGCGTGCCCCCAGGTCATGTTGCCCCAGTCCGTGCCCTTTGGGTTATGCTGATAGAACAGGTGCCAGAAGCCCTGATGAAAGATCAGCCCATTGGGGTCGTTCAGCCAGCCACGCGGCGGCGTAAAGTGAAACAGAGGTCTTAGGGGCTCAGTCATAACTTTTTATTCCATACTCCGTAGCTCATGTACGGTATAATTTATCCTGAATGATCCCACTTCCGCTTGCACTTTCAGACTCCTTCGGTCGCCGGATTGAGTATCTGCGTATCTCCCTTACAGATCGCTGCAACCTGCGTTGTGTCTACTGTATGCCCGAGGAAGGTGTCCCCTATGAAAACCTTGATAATGTCCTGAGTTTTGAAGAGATTGAGCGCGTGGTACGAGCGCTGGCAAGTGTCGGGCTTAAAAAAGTGCGACTCACCGGTGGCGAGCCTCTGGTGCGCAAGAATGTCCCCGAGCTGGCAGCACGCCTTGTGGCAATTCCTGGGATTCGCGAAGTGACACTTACCACGAACGGGATTCTCCTGGCACGCGATGCTCAGGCGCTCTGGGAAGCGGGCGTGCGTCGGCTCAATCTCTCGATGGATACCCTTCAGCCCGAGCGCTTTATTAAGCTCGCACGGCGCGCGGAGTTCGAGCGTGCATGGGATGGGCTAGAAACGGCGCTGGCGGTCGGTTTTTCCCCCATCAAACTGAACTGTGTCCTCATGCGCGGCATCAACGACGATGAGATTGAGGCATTTGGGCAGCTCACCAAAGACCGCCCGCTCTCGGTGCGCTTCTTGGAGTACATGCCGATAGGGCAAGTGAGCAGCGCACAGTGGCGAGCGCACTATGTGAAAAACGAAGATGCCGTCGCGCAGCTTAAAGCGCTCTGGCCGGATCTAGAAACGCTCGATGATGCACCCGAGAGCACGAGCCGTAACTTCAAGATTCCGGGCGCACGAGGAACGATTGGAGTGATCAATCCGATCAGTCATAAGTTCTGCGAGGGCTGCAATCGGCTGCGGCTCACCGCCAATGGCAAGCTGGTTCCCTGCCTCGCCGATAACTACGAGTACGACTTAATGGGGCCGCTTCGGGCAAGCTGCTCCGCTCAAGAGATTCGGGAACATGCAGCGGCGGCCCTGGCGCACAAGCCAATCCAGAGTGATTTTGAAGGGCGGCTGGCACGGGGTGGCAGCTTGCGCACGATGTCTCAGATCGGCGGCTAACGTTTATTCGTCGGCCTGGTGATCGAACTCCGCGATCAGCTCACTTAGTCCCTGGGTATCGAGCTGGCCATGGAAGGCGGCTTGCTCTCGCATGGTGATAGGGCCTTGTGTCGCAAAGCTCTGCTGGGAAGGCACATCAAGCTCCAGAGTTGCATCGGAAAGAATCCCCTGATCCCACTCTTCCTGGCGCAGGAACTGCTCGCCGCGTCTTCGGCAGCGGGAACAGCGGTAGCGCACGAGGACGTAGCTCGGGCCAAAGGGTCGGGGGTAGTACCCCGCACGTAGAACTTCCCTCTCTCCGATACGTTGCCCACAGGTGCAACGAAGGGCTGTCCGTCCCATTGTCTCCTCCAGGAAGCGCTATGGCAGGCTGCCATGCGCCGCCCCAATTGTATCACTCTCTACTGAATCGGCAAGCCAAACCCAAGGCCTGCTCCCGCGGGAGCAGATTCTGAATTACGTGCGGTGAGGGAGTCAATCTGCGTTGGCTTGGTCATGCTGGCGCGCTCCCGATCCGAAAGCCCAAGGTTTATCTTGACACGTTTCGTGTGCGTTTGCAGATTGCCCGTGTCGTCCAGAATTCCTGAATTTTCTCCTAGCTGACGCGTGGCGACCACGATCGGTTGCGCGATGCTCGGGGCAGGAGTTGGAAGAGCCTCAGAATCGCTCTTTGTGCTAGAGCGTGCCGTTGCCGTGGAGAGCGCCCCCCCCAGCCGAGCAGCGGGCTCAGGAACCACGGTGGAGGTATGCGCATCCGCCACAGATGTAGGACGGGCGACAGTGATATTACCGTGATCCTCCAGGGTACTCTCTTGTGGTGCAATCCTTGCCGCCGGTGTCGGCTGCATGATAGGCGGCACGTGCGCGGCGGTTAAAACGGGCGCTGGTATCGGCTTCGGCGCGGACAGTTTTTTCGGAGTAGTTACTCGTACGGAAATAATGGGAGCAGGTGTAGGAGCCGCCTGATCTCTGATTACCACTTGTGGCGGCGCAACTCTATCCGATTGGGGGGGCGAGACAATCTTAGGGGGAGAGGAAATCTCAGTCTTGGAAAGACGCGGCACGACGATCACACAGAGCGCAGCCGCTGTCAGCGCACCTCCGAGGGCAAAGCGTGCCGGAGCCGGACGCAAAACAAGCGCCAGCTTATCCCAGAATGTCGGGCGGGCGTAGGTCGCCGCCGCAATTCTCTGGGAAAGGCCAGGAGGCAAGGGGGCGATATCAGGCGCGGACGATGCCCTCTTCAGTAGAGCCGCAAAGGCTTCGTCATCCCAGCTTTCGTTCGTGATTTCCTCGGGTATCATTTTTTTCTCGCTCAGTCACAAGATGTCCAGTTTTTCCGTATACAACCTGTACGCCGTTAGAATCGGTTGCAATCCACAAAGTTTCAAGATTCTTTATTCTCGGCATGGTACAACGAGGACACTATGGCAGAATCACGTAATTCTCCGGGGAGCGAGTCTTCCGGGCTCAACCTGCGGAAGTTCAACTCCACCAGCGTCACCACCACGACCGAGGTGATCACTCCCAAGCTCTCCTCCGCGCTCATGGGCCGACGGGTCATTTTGATTGGGGTGGTTCTTCTTGCCCTAGGAGCCGTGGCGGCGATCACGTTCCAGAGCAGCCGATTTAACCCCTTTGACCAAGGTCCTCATGGCCCCGGTTTAGTCAAACCCGAGCCGACCTTGCCACAGTAGGTAAGCACCATGTCCAACGAGCGTGTCGTCTGTGCCGCGTGCGGCTCCAATAATTTTGCCACTCAGGCTGCGTGCTGGAAGTGTGGCCGGGCACTGGTCGCCTCGGCAGCCCTCCCTGTTCCGCAGCCCCATTCGCAACCCACGCCGGGTGGAGCGGCGGCTGTGCCCGCTGCGCGGCCCGCCTATGCCCTGCCCGCGAGCGAATCGCCTGCCGCTTTTTGGTCGTCGGTGGCGATGGGTATTTTCTTCCCGATTATCTCGATTCCGGTCGGGCTGGTGTTTCTGATGCTCGATGACAAGCGCAAGACTCAGATCGGCTGGTGGAATATCCTCTTCGGGCTGCTTGGAACCGTGCTCAACGGGATTGTAGTGATGGTCTCGCTGGCACCCGTTCTTATGAACGCCACACGGATGATCCCCGGTCAGCGCCCCTTTGCCAATCCCCCCCGATGAGTGCCACCATTGCGGCCCTAGCGACGGCATCCGGGGCCGCAGGAATTGGCGTGATCCGGCTCTCCGGCCAGGACGCTTTTTTGGTCGCCGAGCGCACGGTTCGTCGCTCGCTGGCAAGCCAGCCGCCTAGAGTTTTGCGCCGCGCCACGGTCTTTGCACTTGATTCCACCGAAGCGCTCGACGACGGCCTGCTTGTCAAGTTCCCTGCGCCCCACTCGTTCACGGGCGAGAATGTGGTGGAGTTTCAGGGCCACGGCGGAGCAGTAACACTCACACAGGTGCTCGCCGCGTTTCTGGCCGCCGGGGCACGGCTGGCCAGACCAGGGGAGTTCTCCGAGCGCGCGTTTCACAATGGGAAGCTGGACCTTGCCCAAGCCGAGGCACTGGCGGACCTTATCTCCGCCCGCTCGGTCGCGGCGCAACGGGCAGCGCGCCGTCAGCTCGCGGGCAGCCTCTCACACGAAGCCAATACGATCGCTTTAGACTTACAGGAGGCGCTTGCGCGGCTAGAGGCGACGATAGATTTCCCTGAGGATGTGGGCGAGCTCGTGCCGGAGACGGTCGAGGCACCGCTCAGCCGTGCCGCCGCCCGACTGGAGACACTTCTGGCGGGAGCGCACTACGGGCGCAAGCTCACCGAGGGCCTCACTGTCGCGCTCACCGGCGCACCTAACGTGGGGAAATCGTCGCTGCTCAATGCCCTGGCCGGAGCGGAGCGCGCCATTGTGACGGATATTCCTGGCACGACACGCGATATTCTCGCCGAGGAGCTTGTGCTCGCGGGCATCCCCGTGCGCGTTCTGGACACTGCGGGCCTGCGCGAAACCGACGATCCCATTGAGAAGATCGGGGTTGCCCGTGCCCGAGAGGCCGCTGCCACAGCCGATGTGGTGATCCTGGTCGTAGATGCCACGCACCTCACGCCTCTGACAGACCTCCACCGCAATACCGTGGTCGCCGTGAACAAATCTGATCTTGCAACGCCCGATTTGACGCGCTTCGTCCCCTACCCCGCCGTTGCCGTCTCCGCAAAAACGGGCCAAGGGCTCGTAGCCCTTGCAGAGGCAATCATCGGCACGTCGCTGCCCGCCTCGGATGCCCCACTCGTCACCCGCGCTCGCCACGAAGATGCGCTCCGCCGCGTCGCCGCATTCGTTACGGAGGCCCGCAGCACGCTCGCTCTCGGGCTCCCCGCCGAGCTTATCGCCGTGGACACCCACGGAGCACTAGCGGCGCTCGGCGAGCTGACGGGGCAGACAACGCGCGAGGAGATTATCCGTGGGATCTTCGCGCGTTTTTGTATTGGAAAGTGAGCGCTACAGTGTCCCGTAGAGCCGGTCCCCGAAGTCGCCAAGGCCGGGACAGATGTATTTCTTGTCGTTGAGCTCCCGGTCCAGTGCGGCGGCGTAGATTGGCACATCGGGGTGGGCTTCGTTCACCGCAGCGACGCCCTCCGGAGCCGCGACAACACAGACTAACCGGACATCTTTTGCACCCGCTTCTTTGACCAGTGCAATCGCATGGTTCGCCGAGCCGCCCGTGGCCAGCATCGGGTCCACCACCAGCGTCGTCTTCCCGGTAACCTGAGGCAGCTTGCAGTAGTAGCTCGCTGCAACCGCCGTGGCGTGATCTCTCTCAAGGCCAATATAGCCCACGGAGACATCGGGGAAAAGCTCCAGAAAGGGCTCCAGCATCGCCAGCCCCGCCCGCAGAATCGGAATCACCACCAGCCCCTGCGCCAGCACCTGCCCCGCCATCAGCTCCAGCGGAGTGGTGAGAGAAATGGCTGTGATCGGTAAGTCGCGGGTCGCCTCTAAAGCCAACAGCGTCGTGAGGCGGCGGGCCAGGGGGCGAAAGTGCTGTGGATCTGTTTCGACGGCACGCAGGCCGGTGAGCAAGTGCAGTGCAAGCGGGTGGGTACAAAGATGGATAGCCATGCCGCTATTTTACCTGCGCTAGAAAGCCCGCGAGAGTGTCACGGCCTCCACCTGCGCGGCCCCTGCTTTGCGCAGTGCGGCGGCAGCGCAGTGTAGCGTCGCGCCAGTGGTCATCACATCGTCGAGAAGAAGCAAGCGCTTCCCTGCAATAGCACTCGGATCGGTGACAGCGAAGTCGTCTGAGGAAAGATTCGCCAGGCGCTGGTCAGCTCCCAGGCGCATCTGGGACTGCTCCGCCCGCACCCGAACAAATGCCTCAGCGGGTAAAAGTGCAAGCGCGAGCTGCTCGGCGAGAGGCCGGGCAAGAAGCTCCGCCTGGTTGTAGCCACGCACACGCCGCTTGCGGGCTGAGAGCGGCATCGCGACCACCGCATCAAATAGTGGCTTGGGGAAAAACTCCGTCAGACAGCGCTGGGCAAGCCACGCCCCTAGCGGTTCGGCGAGCGATTCTTTCCCACGGTACTTCAGCAAGTGCAGCCCGTAGCGCAAGCCTCCCATATGCCGCCCCGCAGCTCTCGCACTCGTAAACGCCCAGCCACCCCACTGATCCGCTGCCGCATCGCACAAGCGGCAGAGGCGCTCGGGCTCGCTTGGATGCCCACAGACCACACAAACGGGCTCCGGCACGAGCGCGAACTGCGCCACGCACCCGGAACACAGAAGCGGCTCCTCCCAGCTCTCGCAAACCAGACAGCGGGGTGGGTAGATCAGATCCAGAAAGCCATCAAGCGCTCTCACTTCACGAGAAACTCAACCTTGGCACGGTAGGTTTTCCCCCCGATCTCACACTGCGCCTCGACAGGATAGCTCCCCACGGGTACCCCCAGCGGGACGATCAGCTTGAAGCTGACACTGCGGCGCTCGTTGGGATAAGAAACCGAGAAAGTACGTTTGTCCTCTCCCTCGACAGTCCAGCCCGCCGGGAGCGCCAGACGCACTTGCCCCACGGTCTTGCTGTCGCGCCTTCCCGTAATGGTAGCGACCAGTAAGCGCCGCCGCTGTGGCCCATCGGGTGCAAGCGCGACAAGAGGCTTGATATCGTGGTCCAGCGTAAAGGAGAACGGCTCCTGGCGGTCCACACTCCCAAGGGCAACCGCGCTCCCTCCCTCTTCGCGCTCGGCTCCGGCCCGCAGAACCACACTGGCAGGCTCCGGCCCCTCCCCGAGCACAAAACGAAACTCACGCCGTAGACGCTCGCCGGGATTGAGAATCAGGCTCGGGTCTTTTGGGTTCGTAATCGTGGTGCCATCGGGCAAGAAAATCTGCTTAAGAAAGAGCGGTTTCTCCCCGGAGTTACTCAGTTCCAGTGTCCCCCGCACCAGACTCCCCGTCACAAGACTGCGATCGCGCAGGCTCATTCGAACCGCTAGAGTCCCCAGAATCGCCTCGCTCTCATCCGTGAGCTGAAGGCGCACGAGCGGCAGCTCCGGGGTGGGCTCGGCAAGCGCCGCAGCCCCCAAAAGCGCACGAAACCCGAACTCAGTTCCCGGCTTGCGCTGTGGCCCCAGTAGGGCGCAAGGCACCGCCACGACCATACCAGTCCCCTGCGCGGTCTTGAACTGGCGCACCTGGACACTCCCCTCAGGCAGCAAGACCTCCGCCCAGACGGGATGCTCTTTGTTCTGCACGGTGTCGAAGCGGCGGATCAGCGCTTTAGCTCCTTCTGGGGAAGTCACGAGGCGAATGCTAAAGTTCTCCGCACCACGAAACCAGCCATCGCCGCTAGCATCGAGATCGAACCGGATGTCCTGCGGCTCTTTAGACTCCACCGCAAGATAGAGAAACTGATCGTCCCAGTCGAAGTAGACCCGCCCCTCAGGCG
>NZ_JAYUPA010000787.1:0-9615 GCF_043760365.1 Armatimonas sp. | reverse complement strand
ATTGCGACAGGAAACTACCAGCTCAGGCTGACCGTCGAGGACATGAAGGCGCACAAGTTCGGGCAAAACCACCTCGACTTTCAGATCAAGAAGTAGGGGGCACCCAGGCACTCCTCTGGCGACTATTCCGAAATCTTTTTAAAGAATTTTGAAATTTCGGCCTGTAGGCGAAACGAACCCGCGCAGGACGTGTTACAAGGGTTGTTGCTGGCAAATGCGAGCCAGCTCCTTTCCACTCTTCTCGTTGTCTCACCAGAGGTTAGCCAAATGCGAATCCGTCGTTTGATGTCAAGATTCTTACTAATCGGCTGCATCCTGGGTGTTGCAGTTCCTTGCTCGTTCGGCCAGGAAGGCGGTGAACGCCCATCCCGTGGTGGTGGAGGACCAGGTGGCCCCGGAGGTGGTGGAGGTCCTGGGGGACGAGGCGGCTTCGGCGGCGGCGGCATGATGGGCGGCGGCATGGGCGGCGGCTTTGGTGGCTTTGGCCGCTAACTGTGCCTTACTAGCTTAGATTTAAGGTGGTTAACAGGGGCGGGTACTCGCCCCTGTTCGATGCTCGTAATAAAGACAAGCCACGAGCCATCGATGAGGTTTGGAGGATATGTATGCAAAATCCCTGGCAGCGTAGCACTTCGCTAATGATGTGTGCTCTTTCGATTTCGACGGTGGCAGCTGTGTCCACCGCACGGGCACAAGGGACACCGGTCAAAGAGGCAACAAATAGCACGCTTGATCTTGATCTACGCGATGCTTTTCTAAAAGATGCTATTCTTGTTTTGACGCAACAGAGCGGTCTGGACAATGTGGTAATCATCAATGGTGATCGTCCCGATGGCTTTCAGAAGATTACGCTGAAGCTGCGGGATAAATCGGTGGACACGGTGCTCCGGGCGATCGCGAAAGCCGCGGGAGCGTCGCTGGAAGAGAGTGATGGGATTTACTACCTCCGTCCCGGCGGTACAGCCCCGGTTGTAGAGCCTAAGGCTCTGCCAATCATTAAAGACGTTATCAAACCTGTTGTCGCTACTCGGCCCAAACCGTTGTTGGTTAAAATTGAGCTGAAGTACATGCCCCCCTCGGATTTTGTTAAGCACCTGGACGATCCTACCTACAACTACATTGTTCACAACTTGATTATCCCGGATGCTTTGAAGGCACAGCAAGGAATGGGGCAACCCATAGCACCCGCGAATGTAACTTCCCTGAATCCTGTACCCACGGAGTCCTCAGCGGTAGGTGGAGCATCGGGCGCGGGGCAGCGCGGCGGTGGTGGCTTTGGTGGTGGTAACCAGGGGGGTGGTCGGCCTGGTGGCTTTGGTGGTGGTAATCAGGGTGGCGGTGGCTTTGGTGGTGGTAACCAGGGGGGCGGCCTTGGCGGTGGCATCGGCGGTGGCCAGAATCAGAACCAGAACCAGCGTTCTCTTCGCCCTCTGGGCATCGACAATATCTTGGCAAGTGATGCCGATAACACCCTGATTGTTCAAGGGGATGCAGCGGATATTGAGGAGCTGAAGGCACTGATTCGCTTCCTGGATGTGGCACCTAAGCAGGTCGAGATTCGCGCTGAGTTTGTGACCGTAAACATCCAGGATATCGAGAGTTTTGGTATTCAGTGGCAGTTGAGCGCCGCCAATAACCTTGATATTAGCATGGCACCGCCCAGTGGAAGCACCCCACAACTTGCGGTGCAGTATGCATCAGGCAATGCGGTGGCAAACCTGCGAGCTGCCTATGTTAAGCAGACTAATAACGTGCTTCAGGCACCCATTATTAGCACGTCTAACAATACACCTGCTACAGTGTTTATCAGTGATGTTGCATTTGTGAACCAGTCCACGGTGATTCAGCCGCAGTTTGGTGGCGCTCCTATTGTTGCCAACCAGCTTATTCCGATCACTGCGGTCAACTTGTTCACGGTGACCCCTCATATTAATGGGGATGGGACGATCAGTATGTTCCTGAATCCGCAGCTACAGTCGCAGACTATTAACGCAAGTGGAGTTCCGCGACAGACTACGCAAGGTGTCTCTACCTTCCGTCGGATCAAGAGCGGAGAGACTATGATGCTTGGTGGGTTTATCACCAAGCAAGAAGACGGTGGTGAGGTGCGCGTTCCTCTGCTCGGAAGCTTGCCAATTATCGGTGAGCTCTTCCGTCAGAGGTCCCGAACCTTAACGGGGGTGGAGACCTTGATCTTTGTCACTCCAAAGATTATTGAGGAGACCAATACCGGTGGTGGTGGGGGAGCTAACCTGGGATAGTGGGTAGTGCTTAACAAAAGCCGGGTGGCCTCGTGCCACCCGGCTTTTTTTGTTGCGGTACAATGCCTGAAGAGATGCCAGGAAATATCACCCTGATCGGGTTTATGGGGAGTGGAAAGAGCACCGTGGGACGCTTGTTGGCACAGCGCCTCGGGTGGCGTTTTACGGACACGGATCAGCTCGTCGAGAAAGTCGTCGGTTGCTCCATTTCGACCTACTTTGCGACGGAGGGAGAGACCGCATTTCGTGACAAGGAGACGATAATACTCTTAGGCGTGACAGCAGGAGAGCGTCAGGTAATTGCCACCGGGGGAGGTGCTATCTTGCGTGAGGAGAATGTCGCGGCACTGCGATCGAGCAGCCTTGTCGTCTACCTCACGACCCGACCTGATGTTCTGGCGCGGCGCGTTGCGCGCCGACCGGGAGAGCGTCCCCTGCTCACTGCCGGGGAGGAACCCGCGCTCACACTGATCCTACGAATGCTTGCGACGCGTGGGCCGCTCTACCAGAGTGCGAGCCACCTGCTTGTGGATACATCGGATCGTGCTCCAGGTGCTGTTGTCGAGGAGATTGTCCGCCGCTACCAGAGGGAAGGCTTATGACGCGTGTTCCTGTCGCTCTTTCCGCGGGGCGTCGCTACGAGATTCATATTGGATCAGGGCAGCTCAACCTCCTAGGGGAGCACTGCGTAGGAATCGCGCGTTCAAGTCGTGCGGTGATTCTGACCCAGCCCACTGTTGCACGCCACTGGGGGACACGTGTACAGACGAGCCTTCAAGACGCTGGATTTACGACCCAGCAGCTTTGCTTTCCCGCGGGTGAGCGCTACAAGAACCTGACAACCATAGCGCGGCTCTACGAGGGATTGTATAATTTGGTGCCCGCGCTGGATCGCAAGACTCTGTTGGTTGCCTTGGGAGGTGGGGTTGTCGGGGATATGGTGGGCTATGTGGCGGCTACCTATCTGCGAGGGTTGGACTACGTTCAAGTCCCAACTACCCTTCTGGCCATGGTGGACTCCTCTGTAGGTGGCAAGACAGGAGTGGATTTTCGTGAGGGGAAAAACCTTATTGGAGCGTTTCATCAGCCCCGTACCGTCGTAATTGACCCGGAGGTACTGACGACATTGCCGCGTCGGGAGCTGCGCGCCGGCCTGGCTGAGGTGGCAAAGTATGGAGTGATTCAGGATCCTCACTTTCTGGAACAACTTCAACGGGACGCAGCGGCTCTTATCCGAGGTGAAGTTGAGACCATTGAGGCTGTTGTGACTCGCTCCTGCCAGCTTAAAGCTGAGGTTGTCACCGCCGATGAACACGAGGAGACGGGGCTGCGGGCGATCTTGAACTATGGGCACACGATTGGGCATGCTCTTGAGTCGGCGACCCGCTACCGACGCTATAAACACGGTGAGGCCGTTGCCATTGGTATGGTGGCGGCGGCGCTGATTGGAGAGCGAGCAGGTGTGACACCGCCGAGCGTCACCATGGCGATTCGGGAGACACTGGTAGCACTTAAGCTGCCGACAGCCCTTCCTGAGGAGGTTGAGGACGAGGTTCTCATCGCTCTGACGGCGCGGGATAAAAAAGCGGTGGCAGGTGAGGCACGCTTTGTTCTGGCTACCCAACTGGGGACGGTAATCCTACAAGAAGTGCCAGTCGCCACAGTGCGTGAAGGGCTGGCGGAACACCGTCGGCTTGTGGAACGGTCAAAGCGGAGGTAATCGTGGGAACTGAGGACGATCACTTGGAAGTAAAAACAAAGCGGACGGGGCGTGAACTCGTAAGTGTTCTCTGGTTTGTCCTCGTTAGCTTTGTTTTTTTTGCTCCGCCGCTTGGGATTGTTGTTCCTGTTGGGGCTCTCACTGCACTCTATGGTCTGGTTGTTCTTATCAGCAGCACTGTATTGCTACTCTCGCTAATTGCCCAGAAGGGAAAGAAAAAACGTGTCGAGTGAAGAGGGGCTTCGCCCTGAAACCAGCTCCGGTGAGAAAGATCGGGTACGCCTGATCAATCGCTTTGTTGGCAAACGCTATGAAGTTCTGGAGTTCGTGGGCGAGGGGCCACTGTTAAGTGCATTTCGCTCACGAGATCAGCAACTCAATCGAATCGTGACGCTCAAGACACTGCGTTCCGATTATCAAAATCGCCCTGAGCTCGTCGCGAGCTTGCGTACAGGTTTTGCTGAGACGATTTCCTTGAGCCATGTCGCTATTGCACGTGCTTACGATGTGGGCGAAGACGAAGAGCTTACCGCTCTCTATCAAGCTGAGGAGTTTGTTCGGGGGATAGACCTTCGGGAGCGGATCCGGCGCGCTGCACCTTTTCAGCTCACGGCGGCGGTGGATATCGCGATTACACTGGCTGAGGCACTGGAGTACGCGCATCACCGGGGAATCCCACACGGGGATCTGTGCCCTCAGAATGTGCTGATAGGGCCCGATGGGCAGGCCAAGCTCACCGGGTTTGGAATTGCTCCCACCTACGCACGCATCGCCCGTGAAGACTCCACTGTTCTGATGCGCATGGCATACTACGCTGCTCCGGATCTTGTAACCAGTACCTCACCGAGCGCCTCTGCGGATCTCTATGCCCTGGCTGTCATCCTTTTTGAGATGCTCACCGGCGAGGCACCTTTTCAGGGGGACAATCCGGTGCAGATTGCACTGCGCCACGCTCAGGAAGCCCCGCCTGCCCCCCGAACTGTCAATCAGGCGATCCCTCGCGCTCTTGAGGGAGTGGTACTTAAGGGGCTCGCCAAGCGCCCTCAGGAGCGTTACATGAGTGCGACAGCGCTTTTGGAAGATCTACGCCAAATACGCGAGGCACTGCGCTTTGGGCGCTCGCTGGCGTGGTCTCCTCTCGATGCACAAGAAACTGCGCCGGTAGCGGCGAGCGCCACCCCGACTGCTTCGTCTAGTGTCCGTGTTATGCCCGCTCCCACAGCGACAGCAGCTGAGGCAGGACGTCGTGTCTCACAGCCCGTTGCGCCGGTGGCCAAAGCAGTGCACGACGAGCGTGACTCTGAGGAAAAAACACCGCCACCACGCCGTACGGGAGGGATTCTCCTGGCAATTAACCTCACGTTGTTTCTGGCGCTGATTGGAACGGTCGCTCTGGTTTTTAATGGGATTCGTCCCTTTCTGAGCCCTGCCAATGAGGTGATTGTCCCCGAGCTACGCGGCAAGACCTTCACGGAAGCCACGGCAATAGCCAATGATCGGCACTTTAAGCTGGTAAAGCTGGCCGAAGAGTTCCTGGATGACAAGCCTGCCAATGTTATTTATGAGCAAAAAGAGCTGCCTGGCAGCAAGATCCTCGAAGGCAAGGAAGTAACCGTTAAGGTATCCCGGGGGCCAGAGATGGTGCCTATTCCCAATGTTGAAGAAATGACACTAGATAAGGCGCAAAAAGAGCTGGAGAAGATCGGACTCAAGGTCGGGGAGGTGACACGGCGTTTCGATCCACTGACAGGAATTGGGGTCGTTCTGGAGCAGCTACCGCGCAGCGATGGCGTGGAGCGCCGCGCCCGGGGCACTAAAATCGATCTCACTCTCTCCAAGGGGCCAGAGCCTGCACCGACGCCAGAGCCAACGCCGCGTCCTACCCCTGAGCCCAAAGAGCCTGCTACTGGCCCCGTGGATGACCCTAGTGATCTGGCGGACACGCAGCTGCGGACATTTCGCGTGCCGTACAAAACCCCCAAAGACGCTCAGCAACACCATGTCGTGATCCAGATCGAGGACGCCGACGGAACCCATAGTGGCTATGACAGTACGCATGGGCCGGGACAGAGCATTAGCGTGGAGGTCTCGGGAATCGGACGGCCCATCACGATCAAACTCTACGATAACGATGATCTCAAGGCACAGACACTTGCGGTGAAGGCGAAGTAATGGCCGTTCTGCTTGCACCCTCGCTTCTGGCGGCTGACCATGCACGTTTCGGTGAGCAGGCACAGGCAGCGGTGGCGACCGGGGAGACCTGGCTCCATGTAGATGTGATGGACGGGAGGTTTGTGCCGAACCTGACGTTTGGTGCACAAGTTGTCCGGGCACTGCGCCCCGTGTGTCCCACTGCATTTTTCGATGTGCACTTGATGGTCGTGGAGCCGGAGCGCTACATCGAAGCCTTTGTGGAAGCGGGAGCCCATGCCATCACGGTGCACCAGGAAGCGACCGCACACCTGCAGCGCACGCTGACGGCTATCCGCGAGGCAGGCTGCCTGGCAGGGGTTGCGCTCAACCCCGCAACCCCACCCGAGACTCTGCGTTATGTTTTGGGAGATCTTGACCTGGTGCTAGTGATGACGGTCAATCCCGGCTTTGGTGGCCAGGCATTCTTACCCACCGCGGCACAGAAAGTGGCGGAGCTTGCACAGATTCGTGTCGAAGCGGGAGCGGGCTTCAAGATCAGCGTGGATGGCAGTGTGAATGTGAAAACGGCTCCCGGCTTGGCTCACGATGGCGCGGATGTTCTGGTGGCAGGCTCCGCGATCTTCAACCATCCCTTGGGCGTGGCTGCGGGGGTTGCTGCGCTTCGGGAGGTGCTTCCCTCATGAGTGTGACCGTGATCTTTGGAATCTTGCTGGCCGTGGCTGTGGGGCTGACATTCTACGGCTATCCCCGTGGCTACGGCGCTCTCTCCGCCCGCTCACGGCTCTTTCGAACCGCAGGGATGGCACTTCTGGTTTTGCTCCTTGCACTGACAATGGTCTTTGTCGGGCAAGATTTCGTGGGACGTGTGGGAGATCTCCAGAAGCTGGCCCTCCTGATCTCCCTCTATGGTCTCGGGCTTAGCCTTGTCTGTATTGCCCTGCTAGATGCGCTGGAGTCGTTTGTGGCAATGCGTAAGGCAGAGCGACAGGCGCTTCAACAGGTTATCGAGGAAACCCAGAAGCAAAAACAGCGGCAATGAGCAGCGAGGATATTTTCTGGATGCGGCGGGCGCTGCGCCTGACCAATCGTGTCAAGGCGCATCCCAGCCCCGGTGTTGGAGCGGTGATCGTGCGCGATGGCGAGCTCATCAGCGAGGGCTGGACCTACCAAACCCCAAAAGTACACGCCGAAGCAATGGCGCTCGGACTTGCGGGGGAGCGAGCACGTGGTGCAACTCTCTACACCACTCTGGAGCCCTGCTCACACTGGATACGCCCGGACGGCTCCGAGCGGGTTCCCTGCACCCACCACTGCATTCAGGCCGGGGTGGCACGTGTGGTGGCCGCGACACTCGATCCCAACCCTCAGGTCTGTGGCGATGGCTTCGCCCAGCTTCAAGCCGCAGGGATCGTGCTGACGGTTGGTGTGTGCGAAGAGCAAGCCCAAGAGGCACACCGTGCCTTTCTCAAGCACCAGCGCACCGGGTTGCCGTTTGTGACGCACAAGGCTGCCATGACACTCGATGGAAAGCTCGCCGCAAGTCACGCAGAATCCCTCGCGATCACCAGTGAGTCCGCCCGCCGCGCGGTGCACCGTCTGCGTGCAAAGTCCGATGCCGTGATTGTCGGGGTGGGCACCGTACTCTCCGATGACCCGGAGCTTACGGTTCGCCTTGTGCGTGGTGCAAACCCCACGCCCGTGATTTTCGACTCGCAGCTGCGCACGCCTCAAATGGCAAGGCTAAACCGACCGGGCACGCTGATTCTGACGTGCGTCAAGAACACGCCGAGCTGGGACGCTGAGATCCTCACGCTTCCCACCGATGCTTTGGGCCGTGTCTCGGTTCCTGCCGCGCTGGCGCTGCTTGCCGAGCGCGGCTTGCTCGAACTACTTTTGGAATCGGGTGGCGCACTGGCCGCCGCGTTCTGGGCCGCGAATGCCGTAGACTGTGCGCTGTTTTTTATCGCCCCCAAGCTCATCGGTGGCAGTCACGCCCCGACGCCTCTTGATGGCCCCGGCTTGCCCGTCCCTATCACGCTCGAAAACCTCCGCGTCCGTCGTTACGGCCCTGATCTCGCGCTTGAGGGGCGAGGTTACTCCGCCAGCAGCGAGCAGCCCCGGAGCACGGCACCCGGCGCTCGTCCCAGAAGCTGAAAGCCGCCGTGCTCATCCCAGACACCGAGATCCTCCGTCTGAATCGCCAGCACCGAGTTGACGTTGGCCAGGTCGTAGTGGGCGAGTAGTCCGGGCTGGCCCAGCACTGCCTCGGTACCGGTGACGGGATCAAGAATGCGGGTACGAAGCCATGGTGGAGCGAGCTTGGGGCCGGTGAGTCCCTGGCTGTAGAACTGGCTGGCGATCTCACTCATCCCGTACTCCGAGAAACAGTGATCAGGGGGCACGTCGAGCCGCTTGGTGAGAAGAGTGTAGAGCTCCTCACGCTCAATCTCGCGGCTGCGGCCCTTGAAGCCGCCTGTTTCGATCACGAGAGAGTCTGCTGGAAGTACGAAGCGCTCGCCGTGTGTGGCATCGAAGAAGTTCACGAAGGCGAAGGCGGTACCAAAGAGTGTGCAGGGGATGGCAAGGCCTGTTAGGGTACGAGCGAGCGTGTCATGGCTACTCTCACCCCAGAAAAACTCGGCTCCAAGTGTCTCTAGCATGAACGAGAGCGACGAGTGCGGCGATGCGTCAGGCGGAGGCATGAGGCCAAGGAGCGGTAGAGGCGGAAAGTGACGCTCGTAGCCTGCTGTGAGTGAGACTTGGTAGAGTGCTAGCGCATCGGCGCTCATCAAGTGGCGGCTGGTCTCGCTTCCTGTGGTGCCGGAGGAGTGGAAGACTTTCACGCACTCTTCCTCGGGGACGCAGGTGAGCGCAAAACGCTTGAAGGCGCTCGCGGGGGCGGCGGGAATGTCTTGCCAGCGCGTGACCGTCTCCGGGGTCTGACCACGTCCGTTGCAGAAGCGCCGGTAGGGCAGGTTGTGCGCGTACTGATAGGCGAAGAGGCGCAGGGAAAGTGCGTTGAACTCCCCTTGGCCTGTTTGAATAAAAGCCGCGAGTTCGTTTGTGAGGCTCATAAAACAACCTCCAAGGAACCCCCGGGTACCCACCCGAAGGGAAGGGTGCTTAGCCGTGGGAGGAATCGGGAACCGCGTAGAAGTTTCCGCGATTGATTTTTCAAATTATTTTTACCTAACCTTTCCGCTCTTTAGAAATATTGCTGAGTATCGCAGTGGCTACTGCGAAGCTACCAAACTTCGCTATGCCAGGTATGAAGGCACGAAACCTCCTGAGAGGCTGTCACGGTTTATTTACCTTTACAAGTGAGTGTAGTGGGTTGAGTCAACACACCGTTTTGGCTCGTAAAACATTCAAACGGCATCAGAATTTTCTTTCTGGTGTGGTCGGACTTAGGACTCCTGCTTGCAGGATATGCACTGAGTGACGACACGGGGCAATGTAACTTGCCCTATAGACGGGACG
>NZ_JAYUPA010000786.1:0-9622 GCF_043760365.1 Armatimonas sp. | reverse complement strand
GCATCCAGCGATTATACATCCAATAAATCCACCAGGAATCCAAGGGCCTAACAGGCGCAATCCTAAGTACATAAACCCTAGCAAAAATCCGATTACAGCAAACGATAATAACTGCTTCCGAGAATTACTCCACATAGAACTCGTAGTGCGGCTCAGTAGAATAGGTGTGTGGTTTTCCTGAAATTTCCCAAGATGCGAGGTGCTTGCAAATACCTCGGGGGCCTGTGCTTTCTTAATGGATAAAATCCATGCCTCAAGCTGTGACTGTGCTTTCTGAGCGTCTTTTGCTGAAATTTTCAGAGTCACTGTGCCCCCAATTTTCAACTGACCGGTCCATTTTGAGACAAGCTTTGTCTTCAAGCTTATACTTTCCGTAGCCCCTTCACTATCAAGAGAATTATCTTGGGGTAAATGATAGCCTAGCAGGCTAGGAGCGAGGTTTGGAAAATCAGGAGTTGCCTCGGTAAAAGTGAGAGTTGAACGAGCTTCTGCGGGTCGCTCGTGCATTCTCTGGGTCATGGCTCCTCCCAAGAGCAATCCCAGGGCCGCGCCCACAAGCGGTGCGGGAAGGCGAAGTATTGGCAGACGCATTCCTCGGTACTCTTTTTCTCGGCGGATGCTCTGGACGCGGGCATCGAGTGCTTCGCTTGGCGATTGGGCAGTGAGCACACGCAGGCTTGCCCCGAGGGTTTCCAGGCGAGCAAGCTCTTTTTGGCAACTCGCGCAGTGGCTCAGATGGCGATTCGTACGCCAGGCGGCCAGACCGCGTAGGCGTCCGTGCGCCTTTAAAACCAGTTCCTCTTCTTTGCAATGCATTATCTTAAATCCTCATCAATCCTCTTCTTCAGAAAGTAGGGTTCTCAAGCGCTTTGCCGCCTCAGAGACGCGCCATTTCAGGGTGCCAATGGGAATTTTTAAGATCTCGGCAGCCTCACGGTAGGTGAGTCCCTGCGCCAGCACGAGCAGAACAGCGGTCTGCTGATCCTCCGAAAGCTCCGCAAGCGCAGAGGCGAGCACCGTGCGGTTGGTGATGGTCGTCTCCGTCTCAGGAGCAGCTTCCGCGAGCGGCTCCTCAATGAGAGTCGTGGTTTTAGGCTGTAGGCGACGGCGGCTATCGCGCCAGCGACGGGCGGCGATTCCTACCAACCAGGCACGAAGCGGCACACGCGCTGAGAAACTCTGGCAGCCCCGAAACGCGGCAAGAAATGTCTCCTGGGTGAGATCTTCCGCCTCTGCACGGTTGCCATTGGTCAGCCGTAAAAGAATCCCCAGAACGTCGCGCCCGTGGTGCTCGTAGAGGCAAGCGAAGCCCCGCTCCTCCCCCGCCTGGATCTGCCTCTGAAGTTGCTGTTGACTGCCGCTATTCATTCAGCAATAGAGTAGCAAGATAGAGAGGATTGGTTGGGGATAAACCAATTTTTTATTTTGGCAGCGAACCTACAGCCTCGCAGCCGCCCAGAGCGCGGCTCCAACAATTCCGGCTTCGTTTTGAAGTGCCGCAGGAACCACGGGCGTTCGGAGTGAGAGGAGGGGGAAGAACTTGTCGGCTTTCTTGCTCACGCCCCCGCCGACGATGATCAGATCGGGCCAGAAGAGATTCTCGATGGCAGTGAGATAGCGGTTCACGCGCTTGGCCCACTTTTCCCAGGAGAGGTCGTCTCGCTCGCGGGCGGAGTCGGCGGCGTAAGTCTCGGCGTCCATTCCCTTGAGCTCAATGTGCCCCAGCTCGGTGTTCGGAATCAGCTTGCCGTCTAGGATCAGCGCGGTGCCAATTCCCGTGCCCAGCGTGCACAGAAAGATCAGGCCGTCTTTGCCTTTGCCCTCGCCAAACGTGGCCTCCGCGAGCCCCGCGACATCGGCATCGTTGCCAATGGCCACCGGAGAGCAGCCCGTGGCCTCGGCGATCATCCCGGCGGCGTCTTTACCGATCCAGCTCTTGTCAATATTGGCCGCTGTCGAGACCGTCCCGTACTTCACCACGGCGGGAAAGCCCACCCCAATGGGTCCCTTCCAGTCGAAGTGTGCCACGATCTGTGCCACGGTGGCCACCACGGCCTCGGGGGTTGCGGGCTGTGGCGTCTCCAATCGAAAACGCTCGCCAATAAGCTCGCCCGTGGTCACGTCCACCGGGGCTCCCTTAATGCCTGTCCCACCAATATCAATACCTAAAATAATCGTCGGTCTCACTGCCGCCGCTGTTGCCGTTGCTCGTCGCGCCATAGTGCCCTCCGGGGCAGTAGTTTCGTCGCAGCTTAACATTTTTCCTCCCTCATTCAAGCACTAGGACAGGGAGGGGCAACGCGTGTGGGGTTGAATTCAGCTCCGGTGTCGGGTACAACGCAGGGGCTTTTCATGCAACTAATCTCAACTTCCCTTGACAGCGGCTGGGAGCTGGCCGAGCGCCTCCCCGCTGGCCGCGACCTATTTCTTCTCTCTGGCGGCGAGAAACTCTGGCTTCCTGCAACGGTTCCTGGTCATGTCCACACGGATCTGGTAAAAGCAGGCGTCATTGCGGATCCCTTCAAACGCCTTGCGGAGTGGGGCACACGCTGGGTGGATGAGTCTGACTGGACCTACCGGACAAGCGTCTTTGTGGGTGCCGAGCGGCTGGCGGCACGTGGCATGGGGGGGAGGCATTTCCTGCACTTTGCGGGTCTCGACACACTCGCACGGGTCTTTCTGAACGGCAAGTATCTCGGGCAGGCCGACAACTACCACAGAGCCTGGCGCTTTGATGTGACGGAGCATCTCAAAGAGGGCGAGAACGAGCTTCGAGTTGAGTTCGACTCCGCACTGCGCGTGGGCCGTGAGAAAGCTGCCGCTTATATCGGCGATGGGAGCAGTGACCGGGGCAAGACCACGTACTTTAACTTTCCTCCTCGGGCGTTTGTGCGAAAGCCGCAGTACATGTTCGGCTGGGACTGGGGCCCGGAGCTGGTCTCCTGTGGTCTAAACGGCTCGGTCGAGCTGCTCACGGTTCCCGTTGCCGAGATTCTCCACTGGAAGATGAACTACACTTTCATGAGCCCCAGTGTCGTAGACATTGACTTTTTCATCACGCTCCGGAAATACGACAGCCAGCCGCTTACTGTGAAAGCCGTACTCTTTGCGTCGGGGGATACCACGCCCTCCACGGTGCTAGAAGGGCCTGCGGGTGAGTACACGGTGCCGCTCCAAATGCGCAGTTTTGTCACCGAGCGCTGGAACCCCAATGGCGTGGAAGGCCCCCGAAAGCGCCATCTTCTCAACCTGCGCCTACTCACTGTTCCCAAAGACGAGGGCGAGGAGCCTGAGCCGCTTCATCGCATCGCGGCATCAGTGGGCTTTCGCACCGTGGAGCTGGTTCAGGAGCGTGATTCCGACGGTATGGGCGAGTCGTTTCAGTTTAAAGTGAATGGCCAGCCGCTGTTTATTAAAGGCGCGAACTGGATTCCCGATCACAGCCTGCCCACGACTATCACCAAACACCAGCTTCGCAAGCGGCTCACGGCGGCGCGCGATGCGGGCTTTAATATGCTCCGAGTCTGGGGGGGTGGCCTCTACGAATCCCTGGACTTCTACAGCCTCTGTGATGAGCTAGGGATTCTGGTCTGGCAGGACTTTGGCTTCGCGTGCGCCACCTATCCCGACGATGACCCGGCGTTTGTGGAGAGTGTCCGCGCGGAGGCAATCGCCAATGTGCGGCGGCTACGGCACCACCCGAGTCTGGCGCTCTGGTGTGGCGGCAATGAGAATGTTGAACTGCACCAGGGGCGCTGGTCGGGAAAAGATCAGGCCACGAAGTTCTACGGCGAGAAACTGATCCTGGACACGCTGCCCGAGGTGCTCAAAACCGAAGACCCCAAGACTCCGTACTGGCCCAACTCCCCCTACGGCGGCGTGGACTGCCGGGATGAGAGTAGCGGCGACAGTCACTACTGGAATGTCTGGCACTCCAAAGAGCCTGGCTCTAATGGCGACTGGAACAACTACGAAAAGTGCGACACGCGCTTCTCCAGCGAGTTCGGGTTCGCCGCGCCCGCGGGGCTGACGGCGTGGAAGCACGCTCTCGCCCCCGAGGATCTCACGGTGCGCTCCCTGGGATCCCGCTGGCACGACAAGACACGCAAGGGCTACGAGACCTACCTGGGTTTTATCAAGATGCACTTCCCTGAGCCGCAGTGCTTCGCGGACCTGGTCTACTTTGGTCAGTGTAACCAGGCGCTGGCGTTTTCCTTTGGAATTGAGCACTGGCGGCGGCGTAAGGGCCACTGTGGGGGCACGCTCTTCTGGCAGCTCAACGACTGCTGGCCCACCCACTCCTGGGCAGTAATTGATAGCACGGGCGAGCCCAAGCTGGCCTACTACGCCATCAAGCGAGCCTACGCCCCTCTGTTGCTCTCTTTGCGGCGGGCTGGGCGCTCTATTGAGGCACATTTAATCAATGACCAACACCAGGATACTCCGGGGCAGCTCAGCTTGCATCTACTGACCTTTGAGGGCGAGCCGGTCTCACTAGCGCAGAAAGAGGTCACGGCTCCGGCCAATGCAGCATCGGGAGCCCAGCTCGCGCTCGCCCTTCCTGGCTTTATCGCGGATGCGGGCACCGATGTTTTCGTCCATGCGCTCTTCCACCCCGAGACCGGCGAGACCGTTGAGAGCTTCTTGCTCCTAGCCGATGCCAAAGACCTTCGCCTGGCCGATCCCGGCTTCCAAACACAAGTGGGTGAGCACTCCATCACGATCAAGGCCCAGCGCTTCGCCGCCTTTGTCACCCTTTATTTTGAGGGAGTCTCTCAGCAGCCACAGCTCTCCGACAATGGGTTCTTTCTCGCGCCGGGCCAGAGCCGAACCATTTTGGTCAGCCACCTGCCGGATCACCAGACCCTAGCACAGCTCGCGCCGCAGCTCCGTATCCGCCGACTCTAAAACTTCATCGTATCTGCCGATAATCTCGGCAGAATGTTAAGTGCGCAAACAGAATATTGTAGTTCAGGCGCACTTCCTCGGGCGCTAGCCCAGGCTCGCTGTCTTATCTGGCAGGCCCGTGTGAACCGGCTCCCCATTAACAGTACCGAGTCGGAGGTGCAAGCACAGGCCCAGGGAACACGAGAACTCGGTATGTATTTTCGCTGGGGTGAGGCTTCTGCACTGGATGAAGAGTCCGCACAACGCTGGCTTCCTATCCCACGCATGGCCGAGCATAACTACGCAGTTGACCTCTACCTAGCACGCTCGCGAGAAGATCGAGCGCGAAGTATCCATGCCAGTGTGGCAGCGCTCACCCAAGGGCGAAGCTCCTACGCACTGGAGTTCGGGATTCGACTGGAAGACGGTTCCTCCCGGTGGCTCCATGAGGAAGTACAGATACTGCCCCAGGCAGATGATCACTGGCTGCTGGTAGGCGTCTGCCTGGATCGCACGGCCCAGCACCTCGCGGAGGAACGCCAGCGCCGCATGCTCACCAGCCTGCGGGGCCTTTTCTGGCAGGCACGGGTTACTCAGGTTCGTGATGTAAAAGGCCATGACATACTTGACTGGAATATCTGGATTTCGGATGAGGAAGCTGCACTCCGCTGGCTCCCGATCCAGCGGCAGCCAGGCCAGCTTTTTGTGGATGACTTTTACCAGGTGCGCTCAGCAGATGTCCGCACGGCCAACAATCAGCTCGCCGCCCAGACAATTTTCTCCGGGGGCACCACCTACCAGCAAGAGTTTCCGATCCCTCTCGCTGACGGCTCCCTGCGCTGGCTACGCGAAGATGTTCAGATTGAGCCACTCACCCCCGGAGTCTGGGAGCTGACGGGTATCTGTATAGATGTCACGGATCACCATCGCTCTGAGGAGCTGCTGGCCTACCGCGCTCTACACGACCAGCTGACGAACCTGCCCAATCGCCGTGCGCTCCAAGAGCGCCTGGAGACACTTCTGGCCTCTGATCAGAGCCATCCGGCACTCTTATTTTTGGATTTAGACAACTTCAAGGTCATCAATGACAGCCTGGGACACCAGGTCGGCGACAGTGTTCTTCAGGCCGTCGCCCAGCGGCTTCAAGGCGCACTCCCCGACACAGCGGAGATATTCCGTCTTGGGGGCGACGAGTTCACGGTTCTGCTGCCTCATACGCCCGTCTCCGACTCTCCTACGGAACTTGCCCGGCACATCCAGCAGCAGCTCAATGAGCGCTTTGAAATCGCGCAACGTACATTTATTCTGAGCGCCAGTATCGGAATCGCCACAACCTTGACGGCAGATCCATCGGAGCTGCTTCGTCACGCGGATACCGCGATGTACCAGGCAAAAAAGAGTGGGAAATCACGCTATGCGGTCTTTGAAACGAGCCTAGAGACAAGTGCCCATGCACGCTTCGAGCTGGAGCGGGAGCTGCGCCGTGCTCTGGAGGTAGGGGAGATCCACCCGTACTTCCAGCCCATTATTGACCTTGAGACAGGACAAGTTCTCAAGCTAGAGGCGCTGGCACGCTGGAAACACCCCGAGCGCGGCTTTATTGCTCCCACGGAGTTCATCCCTATTGCGGAGGAGACAGGCTTGATCCTGCCTCTGGGGCTGCATGTACTGAGACAATCCTGCCTGGCAGCACATCGCTGGCATCAGCTCGGCTTGCAAGTCGGTATCAGTGTAAATGTCTCCGCGGTTCAGCTCAGAGACCCTCACTTCCTGGATTATATGCACCAATTGCTTGCAGAGACAAGTGTTCTGCCCGCCTCGCTCACCCTAGAGATCACGGAGACGGTTCTCATGAGCAATAATATCAACAATCTGCGCCTCTTAGAGGATCTCACCGGCAAGGGGATTCAGCTCGCGATTGATGACTTTGGCACGGGATACTCTTCGATGGCCTACCTCAGCGAACTCCCCGTTCAGACTCTCAAGATTGATCGCATGTTTGTCCAACAGCTCGCCGATGACTCACGTCAAAAACGTGGCAGCAAGGCCATTATCCGTGCGGTAGTGGCCTTAGCACGCTCGCAGCAGATGCAGGTCACGGCTGAGGGAATCGAGACAGAGCTCCAGCTCCAGCAGCTCCGAAGCCTTGGCTGCGACTTTGGTCAGGGCTACTACTTCGCACGGCCTCTGTGTTTTGAGGATGCCACCGCGTTTCTGCAGCAGCAGCTCAGTGCTTTCAAGAGCCGTCCTCTGCTCCCCAATACACTACTTCGCGCCGCCTAGCAGGAGGTTTTCACTGCCGCCCTGTCGAACTCTTCGGCCATGCCAACTACAGTCACCCTCGCACTCCTTGGAGGCTCCCCTCTCCATCCCCAGCCGTGGCCCGACTGGCCTGTCTGGGATCAGCGGGAGGAGGAGGCGGTTTTGCGTGCGCTTCGTAGCGGGCACTGGGGCCGCCTCACGGGGCCGGAGGCAGCGGCCTTTGAGAGCGAGTTCGCGACTTTCCAGGAGTGCCGCTACGGGGTTGCCACCCCGTGCGGAACAACCGCGCTGAAGCTAGCACTTTTGGCACTGGGCATCCAGGCGGGCGATGAAGTAATTGTGCCGCCGTATACGTTCGTCGCCACTGTGGGAGCCGTGATCCAGTGTAATGCGGTACCGGTCTTTGTGGATATTCACCCGGACTCCTACTGCCTCGATCCCGGACGCATTGCGGAAGCCATCACCCCCAAGACTCGTGCTATTATTGCCGTGCACCTGGGAGGGATGCCCGCCGATCTGGACGCTCTATGCGGCTTCGGACTCCCCGTGCTAGAGGATGCATCCCACGCCCATGGCAGTGTGTACAAAGGCCGCAAGGTGGGTGGAATTGGGACGCTGGGTTGTTTCTCATTCCAGGCCAGCAAAAATCTCAACTGCGGCGAAGGCGGAATCGTGCTTACCAACGATGAAGCACTCTACAAAAAAGTGCGGGCTGAGTCAGAGTGGGGCGCGGGCTCCAACGGCCAGATTCTGGGCAGTAACTTCCGGATGACCGAGCTTCAGGCAGCACTTCTTCGTGCCCAGCTCACGCGCCTCCCCGAGCAAGCCGCCCGTCGGGATGCCAGTGGAAAAACACTCGACACTCTTCTGGCGCAAGTTCCCGGAATCCGTCCACTGCCCCGAGCCGCTCTCGGCTGCGATGTGCATGGCTACCACCTCTATTCCTTCCGCTACGACGAAGCCGTTTGGGAGCTGCCGCGCACCACGTTTATCCGTGCGATGCGTGCGGAGGGGATTCCTGTGGATCCCGGCTACACCTCGCCTTTGTACGACTGGCCGGTCTTCGCGCACAAGCACTTCGGCCCCTGGGACGCGAGCCGCGCCGGCTTTGCCGCGCCTGAGGTGCACCGTGCCAACTGCCCCGTGATGGAGCGCGTGAGCCACCACGAAGGCTGCTGGATCAAACAAAGCGCTCTGCTAGCGGAGAGCGAGGAAGTGGGTATGATTGCAGAAGCCACCCATAAAATCTGGAACAACCGCAATATGCTCGCCGGTTTTCAGGCATAGGTCTATCAGCATTGTTGATATTGGGCTATAATGCACGAACGAATAAACGATTTCCCAGAGATTCCCGGAGAAAACTATGCGACGTTATTTCTTAGCCCTTGCTATTTCTAGCGCAATTGCGACAACGATGATTGGCTGTGCGGGCTCCACAGGCGGCAATCCCGTTACCCCCACGGCTGTTCCTACCGCCACACCAGTCCCCACACCAACCCCTACCGCCACACCAACACCCGCTCCTAGCCGTAGCTATCAGCTGGTGGTGGTCGGCGCACGAGGTAGTGTTCCTCTCGCGGTCAATGGCGTTGCCAGGGGCGTGGTTCCGGGTATCCCGAGTAACATCTCAACCCTACTCAGTGGCAGTAACCTCCTGAGCGCACCAGCAACGTATGGAGATCGTACCTTTATTGCCTGGCAGCGCAATGGAGCCAACTTCAGCACCGCTCCCGCACTCAATACGCTGCCAAATGAGCTAGCCAACAGTGATACGATTACTGCCCTCTACGGCCCTGGTGGCACCCGTTCCGGCCTCCTTACCCCCAACTACAACAAAACAGACTACTCGTTCTGGCCCAGTGCAAAGCTCCCGCTGAAGATATTCTTCGATGCCTCTGTCTCGGCAGACCAGAAAACCCTGATGATTGAGGGAATCGAAAGGTGGACGAAGGCTCTGGGCAGCGGCATTACGTATAACATTGTCAGTGCCAAGAGCGATGCTATGGTAGTCTTAGAAATGGGGGCGGTCGCTATTGCGGTCGGGCAGACAACCACGACCACCTCGTCTGCCACCCCTCCCAAACCGCTCATCAGTGCAACAATAACCTTTGATCCCGTCAAAATCCCAGCACTCACCACTCAGGATAACCGCGATATCTTCGTCGCGCTGGTCGCCCATGAGTTCGGTCACGCTCTGGGAATCAATGGCGGGGGTGTCCAGGGACACAGTGATGATCCAAACGATATTATGCATCAAATCGTAAGTATCGACTCGGCGACGATCACGCTACGGGACTTCAATACGATGATGAATATCTACGACTTCATTTATGATGGCCGCCACCGCCCGGTCAGTCGCGCCCAAGCTACCGGTGAGCGTGTCACGCAGACCATCGCCTGCAACGTGCGCTGGCACTAGTAAATAAAAAAACGCCCCACGAGCCTGGCTCGTGGGGCGTTTTTTTATCCGTTT
>NZ_JAYUPA010000785.1:0-9630 GCF_043760365.1 Armatimonas sp. | reverse complement strand
GCGGGCGCATCGGGCCGCATATCCTGCCCACGTTCCATGGGCAGTTCGAGCTTAAAATTCTCGACAGAAATCCCATTCCCAGCGAGCCGGAGACCATTGTCGCGGATCTTTCGAGCATCGAGACACTCACGGCGGCGATGCAGGGTTGCGACACCGTGGTGCACCTCGCGGCAACGAGCGATGAGGCACCGTTTGTGGAGGAGCTGGTTCCCAACAATGTGGTCGGGCTCTACAATGTCTTTGAGGCAGCGCGGGCGGCAGGCGTGAAGCGGGTTGTCTTTGCGTCGACGGTGCAGGCGGTGAGCTACTACCCCCACGAGCACTCGGTTCAGGCCACCGATCTGCCGCGCTCGGTGAGCCTTTATGGTGTTACTAAAGCGATGGGCGAGACGATGGGGCGCTACTACCACGACAAGCACGGGCTGGAGTTTATCGCCGTGCGCATTGGCTGGTTTCTCGACTACGAGCACGAGCATCTAGCCAGCGGCAGAGCGAACTCCATCTGGCTCTCGCCCAAAGATGCCGCAAGCTTCCTCGCTCGCTGCGTCACGGCGGAGAACATCGGCTACGCGATTGTCCACGCCACTTCTAAAACCAACTTCGAGCGCCTAAGCTTGGCCCCCGCACGCGAGATACTCGGCTGGGAGCCTGAGGATGTGGTTACCGAGGTACAGCCACACTCGCCAGCGCCTGCTCGATGATCTGTGCGGGAAGCAGGCCGCTGTACTTAGCTTTCGTGTCGAGCTGGATGCGGTGGGCGAGCACGGGCACGGCGAGGGCGCGGATGTCCTCAGGAAGCGTGAAGTCTCGCCCCTCAGTGAGGGCGCGGGCCTGCGCCGTTCGGTAGAGGGTCAGTGAGGCACGGGGAGAGAGTCCTAGCCGGAGCCGCGCGTCCTTGCGAATTTCTTCCACCAGACGCAATAAGTACTGGGCGACCGCTTGATCCACCCGGACGCGGCGCACCGCGGTCTGCAAGTTTTTAACATCGTCCGTGGTCAGTACCGGCTGGAGCTGCTCCAACGGGTGGCCGTCGTTCTGGGAAAAGAGAATCGCCAGCTCATCGTCGTGGGTTGGATAGCCTAGTGCGAGCTGAATGGCAAACCGATCGAGCTGCGCCTCAGGGAGCGGGTAGGTGCCGTGGTACTCCACGGGGTTCTGGGTCGCGATCACAAAGAAGGGCTGCGGCAGCAAGCGCCGAACCCCCTCCACGGTTACCTGTCCCTCGCTCATCACCTCCAGCAGTGCGGATTGTGTACGCGGCGATGTCCGGTTGATCTCATCGGCCAGCAGGATGTGCGCAAAGACGGGCCCCTCGCGGAACTCGAAAATCCCCTCGGCGGGGCGGTAGAAGCTGGAGCCTGTGATATCGGCGGGAAGCAGATCGGGCGTAAACTGAATCCGCCGAAACGTGCCCTCAATCGAGCGAGCGAGCGCCTTGGCAAGAGTCGTCTTACCCGTGCCGGGAACATCCTCCAGGAGCACGTGCCCTCCTGCGAGAAGCGCGATCACCACCAGCCGGATCGCTTCGTTCTTGCCCCGAATCACACTGCTGAGATTGTCTTCGAGTTTCTGAATCAAAGAGGGAGTACCTGCACCTGTCCGCTGTCTGCGGCACGCTTGCCCGCTTCCAGAATCTCCTGGGCATCGCGAGAAACTTTGGCGCTACAGACCCCGGCCAGCGCCTCGCCCGTCTCAATGCAGTGGAGAAGATACTCCGGTGCAGCGCGGTACGGTGCTTCCAGTGGTGGCGGCTCCAGAATCTCCAGCGGCTTGCCCGGCTTCATCAAGTGCACTTTTCCGCCTTGCAGACACAGCGCGCCCTCGGAGCCATAGGCGTAGGGGTTGCCAGTAACATAGCCCGTGACCTGGGTCCAGCTCGCCTCCGCAACACAGTGTGCGCCTTTGTACCAGGCATCAATCAGGGCGTTGTCATCGGGGATCGGGTAGTCCTTGGCGAGAATGCCGCGCATGCCGATCACTTTCTCGGGGAGCCCCAGGAAGCGCGCCATCATTGCCGCGCCGTAGCAGCAGTAGTCCATGAACGCCCCGCCCCCATTTTTCTCCTCGTCGTAGAGCCAGCTCCAGAAGCTCTCATCGCAGCCGATCTCCTTGGGGCCGTTGTGTGCCGAGCGGTACTTGAAGTAGCGCAGCTCGCCGATTGCACCGGTGAGAATCAGCCGCTCCAGCTCCTGAAACGCGGGCGACCACGCCGTGGGCCAGTTCACCATGAGCTGTACCCCCGCTTTTTCGCACGCAGCCACCATCCGATTCGCCTGGGCCAGCGTGGCCGCCATCGGCTTCTCGGAGATCACATGGCAGCCCTTCGCCGCCGCCGCTTCCGTAATCTCGGCATGCGCGGAGTTCTCGGCGGCGATCTGGACAATATCCAGCTCCGCTTCACCCGCCAGCATCGCTTCCCAGGACTCATAAAGACGGGCCGCCGGGAACTTCTCGGCAAACCGCACCCGCAGGCGCTCACTCGCCTCGCCGACTGCCACAATCTCCACACGCCCCGTCGCGGCCCAGTGGCTCAGCTCGCCCCAGACATGATCGTGTACCAGCTTGGCCACACCAAGTTTATATACTTTGCTCATGGGGTTGGTGTTCGACAGAAAGAGGTGGGTTTCCTTTGTTTCCCCTCCCCCGGGTCAGGGAGGGGGAAACGCACCCAGCCCCCTCTTTAAATCTCCCCCTCCCTCCCGTTATCGGGAGGGAGGGGGGCAGGGGGGAGGGAGGGAAAACCCTACGGCAGGCTTCTGTAGAGGGCGCTGGTGCGGGGGAAGGTACCCCGGATACGCTTACGGTAGGCGAGAAAGACTTTCTGAAGGTCTTCGACACTCTTTTTGCGGTTCTGCTTTGCCTGATTTAGCGCTTGCTCGGCAGTCTTGAGGGTCGTGGCGGCGGCGCTCAGGGCTTGGACAGCGGCACTGTAGCGTGTGAGGGTGACCAGATCCTCCGTGCCGCCGAGGTCCACGAGCACGGTGAAGGGGAGAGTGAGCGAGGGGTAGCTCCCCGCAGGCAGGGCATTGACCCGCGTCCAGACATTCTCTATGTCGCGCAGGGCCACGAGCTGTTTCTGGACATCCTCGGTTAGGGAGGGAAGCGTTGCCGGGAGCTGCCGGGCTTCGTCGGAGCTTGGAACAACCCCTAGGATCCCCTTGCGCACCTGCCGCGCGATAGGAAGCGCCTCGGCACGGGCACTATCGCGCTGCCCAATGGCTCCCTGCCGGTCGTTCTCAGACGTGGTGATGGTGCCCTGAGCACTACTCAGCGCGTCTTTGAGGGATTGCAGCATATCTTGCGTCGTCCCGTCTTCCAGCACCAGTGCCTTCCCGAGCGCATTCTCCGCATCACTCCAGTGCTGAAGGAACTTCTCCGCTAAGGGAAGGTAGTCTGTTGTTGCCAGTGCCATCGTCGTTTTTTCTCCAGTCTAATCGAGAGTTACGAGCCTATCCAGCCCACGCCTATTTTATCTCACCTTTGAAATAACGAGCATTTTTTGCATAAAAATTGAGTCCACAAAATTTCCCATGTGTCCCACAAGATTTCTTGTGTTATCCACAAACTTTTCTATAAATTTATCAATCTTGAGACTTAGGCCCACAAATATTTTAACTTGCCCCACAAAAATTTTTATGCAATTATCATCAATGACAATTACACCCACAAATTTTTCCTTCTGTCGCAAATCTCGTGACGGGTTTCCGAGTGGTTGAAAATTCCTCGTATTCTCACGACGCATTCTTGCATTCTCACCACGGGATTTGCGACAGGTACAAATTTTTTGATGGTTTATGGCTATCTTTCTGCCTCTGAGACGGCTTCCCTTTTCCCAACGAGGCACGAGCATCCTGGGGAGATGGCTACGGAGAGGAAAGGCGAAATCCCCAGAGGAAATGCCCACGGAAGGGCTCGTCAAAGTTCCGGTCTGCGCAACGGAAGATGCTTGTGTAATCATATTGCCAGGAACCACCTCGTAAGGCCATGTAGTCACCCTGTGTAGCACCGATCGGGTTAGTCGTGGCATGTTTAGCGTACTCGCCAAACCAGTCGGTGCACCACTGCCACACGTTTCCCGCCATATCCACCAGGCCATAGCCGTTCACGAACACATCATTAGTGCGCTCTACCGGAGCCGTGCCCTCATCTCCGCTCGTCGGTGTCCACCAGAGCTGCTCCTTGGGCTCCTCATCGCCCCACGGATACTTCTTATCTTTTAAGCCACCCCGCGCCGCGTACTCCCACTGCGCCTCGGTTGGCAGCAGTAGCTCCGCCCAGTCCGCATAGGCTCTACATTCGTCCCAGCTCACGCTCACAATCGGATGATCCCGTACCGCGTCCCAGCCATCTTTCCAGACGGGGAAATCAGGCCGTTCTGGCATCTTTCTCTTGAGCTTCGCCTTCGCATACTCCTGCCACATGCCCACGGTTACCGGCGTACGCCCCATCTGAAACGGCGAGAGTGTTACCGTGAAGCCTTTCTGCTCAAAGCTCCCGCCAGGAATGGCTTGTAGCTGCGCTTTGTACTCCGCGAGGGTTACTGGAGCAGTGAAGATGGCCTTTTCCATAGGGCTATTCGGCGCTCCAGTCCTTTACCAACAGACCAGGCACTTTAGAGAAATCTTGTGTGTTGCGGGTGAGCAGCGTTGCGTTGTGCGCCAGTGCGGTGGCGGCGATCTTCAAGTCCATTGTCCCGATTCGGATACGCTGAACCCAGAGCGTCTGGAACAGATTGACCACCAGACTATCAAAAGAAACCAGCGGCGTGGTACTGTAGAAATGCAGTACCTCCTCCAACCTTGCGTAGTAGATGGCTTGCTGATCCATGGCACTGACGCGATTAAGCTGAGCAAGCCAACCACGCATCTGCTCCTCGTAGCTAACAACGCTCACGCAGACTTCACCTTCCGGTGCAGCAAGAACACGCTGCCGGATACGCTCCCCTTCAGCACCACTGCGTGCAAGAAGCGTGATGTGATCCGTATCAAGCAGGTACATCGGCACTGCTATCATCTTTCATGTAGTCGGGCACTTGCGCCTTACGGTACTCCTCGCCTGCTTTCACCGCTTCCTCAAAGAGGGGATCATCTTTGAAGGCACCAAAGATAGTATTGACCCATCGGTTATTACCTGTATCCATGCCCGAATCCACCACGGTTTGCGGTCGGCGTAATTTTTGCATCTCTCGCTCCAGAAGCGTCACGCGCTCCTCAATCGTCTGTGGCATTTCCCTTAGTTCTCCTGACTTCTGTTATATCGCCTCGTCGCAATGCGCAGCTAAAATGCCGCTTTGGGCACGTTCTCATTGACCTGAAGGTTCTGCGCCACATAGATCCAGCGACGGCGCAACATCGCATCTTGTTTTCGGTTCATGGGGACATTTTACGGTAAAATCTGAGTATGGCGACACAGATGCAACGTCCCCGGCTCCGGCTCACTCAGGCGCACGTCAAGCTCATGCTCGATGCCAGCCTCATCACGTCCCACGACTACGAACTCATTGACGGAGATCTCATTGCGAAAATGCCCCAGAACCAGCCCCACTCTGCCGCAAACGATAACGGCTACGACACTCTGACGACGCTTTTTGGCCGAGGCTTTGTCCAGCACTCCGCGCCTATCTACATCAACGACAGCACCTCGCCCGAGCCCGATCTTGCGGTATTAAAGCAGCACCGCCGCACCTACACGGACAATCCCTCAGCCTCGGAGTGCTCCCTGGTTGTGGAAGTCTCCGACTCCACGCTCAGCTACGACCGCACTACCAAGGCCGCGCTCTACGCCCACGCCGGAGTTCCTGAGTACTGGATCGTCAACCTCAACGCAAGAACGCTTATCGTCCACCGCGCGCCCACCGACGAAGGCTACGGCGAGCTCCGTACTCTGGCAGAAACCGACTCCGTCACGCCGCTCGGCCACTCTCCCTCCGTCGCCGTTGCGGACATGCTTCCATGATCCTAGCAATTGATAGCGGTACGACATCGTGCCGGACACTGGCTTTTGATGCGTCGGGGCGCTGTGTGGCGCTGGCGCAGCAGGAGTTGACGCAGCACTACCCGCAGCCGGGCTGGGTGGAGCACGATCCCGAGGAAATCTGGCGGGCGCAGAAGGCGACGCTGGACTCGGTGGTGGCGCAGGTAGGGAAGCAAAATATCCAAGCAATCGGCATCACCAACCAGCGTGAGACAGTCGTGGCGTGGGACAAACACACCGGCGAGCCGCTGGCACCCGCGATTGTCTGGCAGTGCCGCCGCACCGGGGAGCGTTGCCAGCAGTTAAAAGACGCGGGGCATGAGGCACTGATTCGGGCCAAGACAGGACTACTGCTCGATCCGTACTTCTCGGGCACCAAGATTCAGTGGCTGAGCCAACGCATTCCCATCGAGAACGCCGTCTTTGGTACGATTGACACCTGGTTGCTCTGGAAACTAACGCACGGCAAGAGCTTCGCCACCGACCCCAGCAACGCCTCACGAACGCTGCTCTACAATCTATATACCAATGATTGGGACGAAGAACTCCTCGGGCTGTTTGGAGTGGCACGAGCTTCCCTGCCCACAATTCAGCCATCGGGGAGCGTCTTTGGACACTGGGATGCCATCCCGATCTGCGGGATTCTCGGGGACCAGCAAGCGGCGCTCTACGGCCAGCAGTGCACCGAACCGGGTATGGCAAAGTGCACCTACGGCACGGGCTGTTTTCTGCTGAAGAATGCCGGGCTAGTCCCGCTATCGCCGCCTGGTGGTGGCATCTTGCAGACCGTGGCTTGGGAGAAAAACGGGGAGCTTACCTACGCCATTGAGGGCGCGGTCTTTGTCGCAGGGGCCGCTGTGCAGTGGCTTCGCGATGGGCTCGGGCTGATTGAAAGTGCCACCGAGACCGAGGCGCTCGCCCGCTCCGTGCCCGATAGCGGCGGCGTTGTCTTCGTGCCCGCGTTCACAGGACTGGGCGCTCCCTACTGGAACCCCGAGGCACGGGGGCTGATCTGCGGCCTCACCCGTGGCACGACCAAAGCGCACCTGGTCTACGCCACATTGGAGGCAATCGCGCAGCAAAATGCGGATCTGCTGGAGGCGATGAGCGGGATTCAAACACTGCGCGTGGACGGTGGCGCGTCCCGTAATAACTTTCTGATGCAGCTCCAGGCCGATTTGCTGGGAATCCCCGTGGAGCGCCCCGCGGAGACCGAGATTACGGCGTTTGGTGCGGCGCTCATGGCGGGACAGGCCGCAGATTTCTTTGGCGACACGGCTCCCTGGCGTGCAGAGCGTGTCTTCACCCCGCAGTTCACCGAGGGCGAGCGAGCCTATCGCCGGGAAACCTGGCGGCAGGCCGTGCTGCGCACACTCTAGTCTACGTGTGCCCTCTAGTCCATCGGAATACCGAGCTTCTTCAGCGCGGGCTCGACACCTTCGGGGATGGCTTTGGAGCCCACAAAGCTGGCAGCAATATTGCCCTCTTTGTCAATGATATACGTGGTGGGGATTCCGCTGACCTTGTAGAGCCCCTTCGCAACGTTTTCGGGCGCGCGCCCTAAGGGATCGAAGACCAACGGGAAGGTGAACTTCTCCTGGTTCTTGGGCACCCACTCCGCGTATTTTTCCTTCGTATCCCAGACACAGACCCCCAGCACCACGATATCGCTCCGGCCCTTGAGCTTCTGCCAGGTCTTCTCGATATGGGGCATTGTCACCATGCACGGCCCACACCAGGTCGCCCAGAAGTCCATCACGACGATCTTGCCTTTAAAGTCTGAGAGCTTCACGGGCTTACCATCGAGCGCATAGACCGTAAAGTCCGGCGCGGGAGTTCCCACGGCCAGCAGCGGCGGGCGTGGTGCGGCAGGTGCGGGCGTTGCGGCCTTGAAGGGCGTTATGCCAGGTGCGGGCGTGTAGGCGAAGGCTGTAATGACGGGCAGGTCAACATTTTTCTCGATCTTGTGAATCGTCGCCGTCGTGGTTGTCTTAGCCCCCTCACCAACTTGGATGCTCTGCACCTTCCGCCGTGCCAGCCCATCCTGCCCAAAGTAGAGCGTCCCGGTGTACTGGATCTTATTGGTTCCCAGCATCACGGAGTAGCGATAGCTCATTCCCGCGCACTTCTCACCGTCAATCGTCTCGGAGTCCGCGAGCTTTAGCTCCTCTAGGGCCTTGCGCTCTTTGTGCGAAGTGAACTGCGCCTTAAGCGTGCGCTTCTCACTGAAAAACCCATCCCAGGGCTCCACGCCAAGGCTCATCGTCGCAGGATTCGCCGCCAGGGCGGTGTAGGTCTTCCCACTCTGGCGTACGTACTGTTTGCCGTCGCTGAGCACCAGAGAGGTCGGCTGCTCGCTCTTTTTCCCCTCCGCATCTAGCATCCAGAGCTCGTAGCGCAGAAAGCCGGGCCGTCCCGCCAGCACCTGCGAGACCGTTCGGCGCGTCTGCGCCGCACTCTGCGTCGTGATCTCGCCCTCGGCCTTGAACGAGTTCAGGCCTGCCAGCGCCTTCTCATTGGCTGCGAGCAGCGCCTCGGCGCGTGGGTCAATGGCATCCTGAACCAGAAAAACAATGGCTGGTAAAAACATAACAAATCCCTCCTGCCCTCAGTATAACGGAAATACATCAGTTTTTGGGATCGCAGATAGCGGTGAGCACCACATCTCCGGCGGCGGGGGCTTGGGAGAAGAGGCCCCAGACGACCTCGCCGGTGGCGGGGTCTTCCTCGCCGTTGGTCTGGAGGAGCTTGCCGGGGAGCTTGGCCTTGATGAGTATCGCCACCAGGGCATCGTCGTTTTTATCGCCCGAGGGGCCTGCGTCGACCTGTTTTTTGGTCTTGTCCTTGACACTCTGCGTGAGGGCGACGATAACTTTCTGCGTGGCCATGCGCCGCTCGGAATCGGTAAGTTTCTCACCCAGAGCGGCCTTCAGCTCCGCATCCACTGCAAGGGCGAGGTGCTTCTTGAGCTTGAACTCTCCCAGCTCCGGGTGGGTGATCAGCAGGCCCAGAAGCGGCTCACCAGGGCCAAAGAGTGCCTGCCAGAGCCGCAGATGAAGACGAGTAGCCATCGTGGCCTGCGCCGCTTTATCGAGCGCGGGAACCGTGGCGGCGAGCAGGGCGAGCATCTCAGGCTCGGGGGTGGCCAATTCGGTGGGTTTGGCACCACGCCAGCGGATCACCTCGCGGTACTCCAGAGTGCCGTTGGGGAGGGTGCGCACCGAGAGCGTGTTGCCCAGGGTCGGGGTGGGGAGTGTCCCCTGGGGCGCGTCTTTCTTGGGCGGCGACTTGAGCGCGAGGTCGTCGGAGAGCGTCTCCCCGGCGGCGAAGGCACGGGTGGCCGTCACGATCAGGTCGCTCTCGCTCTTGGGGTCTTTCTCGCGAGTCACTTTCCAGCCAGGCGTTCGGGGCGGGGCGATCAGGTCATCCAGCGACGGCCCCATCGTGAAACCATCGGTGCTGGGCGCACTGCCCCGGTAGACCACGGTACGCACAAAGGAACCATCGGCCTTCACCTCAGTGTTCGTGGCAATGCGGGCACAGCCACTCAGCAGTAGCAGAACGCTAGTGGCGCTGAACCAGTGTAACTTTTTCGGCAAGCTCATCCTCGCTCCTGAGGCGATTGTACTCCGCCTCCAGCTCATCGAAGGCACTCTC